>JAQVWU010000012.1 GCA_028709565.1 Eubacteriales bacterium | reverse complement strand
GCCGTGACGCTATTGAAGAAGGGGACTTCGATGAAATAACGCTCCACGCAAGGCGAATGACCGAACTGTAAAGTCAAACAAATAAAACCGCGTTAATTGCATGTGTTAATTGCTGCGAATCCCGAAATAATAAAACAATAAAACAAATAAGCAGATAAAATAAATAAAATGAAAAATAAAGGTGTATTAAAACGGCTTTTGATATACACAAAGCCTTATGCGCCGCTTATTATAATGGCGTCTTTATGCGCGGCTGTAAACGTAATTATGATGCTTTCAGTACCTGTGACAATAGGCAATGCGATTGACAACATTGTCGGACCCGGGCAGGTGGATTACGGTAATCTGAAAACCTATATATTTAAGCTTACAGCAGCCGTAATCGTTGCTTCCGTTATGCAGTGGCTGACCGTTTATATCGGCAATCTGGTTACCGGCCGGATAGTACGCGACTTAAGGGTCCGCCTGTTCAATAAAATAACAACACTCCCTATACGGACTCTTGACGGTATATCCCACGGCAGAATTGTAAATTCGGCAACCAATGATGTCGATATGGTTTCCGACGGTCTGCTGACTGCGGCAACCCGGTTGTTTTCCGATTTTGCCCTTATAATAGGGACCCTGGTTTTTATGTCGGCCATAAACATTTATATTGCCGCGGCAGTGGTGTTATTGACGCCGCTTTCGCTGATTACGGCAGCTATAATCGCAAAAGGTTCATACCGGTATTTTAATGAACAGACAATTCTGCAGGGGGAATTCGCCTCCGACGCCGACAGGCTGCTGTCCTGCCGCGAAACCATGGCTGCGTATAATTACCGTGAGCATGCCCGTGCCCGTATCGGCAATATCAATGACAAATTGGCGGTCACCGGCCTGCGGGCGCAATTCTGGTCGGCAATGACAAACCCCTCGACACGGTTTGTAAATGCGCTGGTTTTTGCGGCAGCGGGTATACTCGGAGCCGTATTTGCTGTTTACGGCTATATAACGGTCGGTCAAATCTCGACATTTTTGATTTACGCAGGTCAGTATACAAAACCGTTTAATGAAATAAGCAGTATAATAGCGCAGCTCCAATCCGCTTCCGCCGCGGCTGCGCGTGTATTTGAAATAACCGATTTGCCGGACGAAGAAGAAACGAACACACTTCAATTGCCCGATGTTGTTAAGGGCAACATTGAATTCCGCGAGGTTGATTTTTCATATGACGTTAAAGTGCCGCTGATACGCGGCTTCAGCCTGTCGGCAAAAAAAGGCAATCGCGTCGCTATAGTCGGACAAACCGGCAGCGGGAAAACCACGATAATAAACCTGCTCATGCGGTTTTTTGAAACGGACGGCGGTGTAATCGAACTGGACGGCACCAATATCAACCATGTATCACGAAGGTCTCTCCGCGCGCATTTCGGTATGGTGCTCCAGGATTCATGGTTGTTCGCCGGAACCATACGTGATAACATTTCATACGGCAAACCCGGCGCATCCGACGCGGAAATAGAAAAAGCGGCCCGAGATTCACGCGCCCACGGATTCATATCGCGGCTGCCCGACGGTTATAACACATATATAAATGACCACACGTCACTGTCTTACGGACAGACGCAGCTTTTATGTATCGCCCGTGTCATGCTCATAAACCCCCCAATCCTCATACTGGACGAAGCTACCTCCGGTATAGATACACGTACCGAAATACGCGTTCAGGACGCCCTGTCGGTGCTTATGCGCGGGAAAACATCGTTTGTAGTGGCTCACCGTCTGTCAACAATTATGAATGCGGATATTATTGTGGTTATGCAGGACGGCAGGATTGCCGAGCAGGGGACGCATGCGGACTTAATGCTGCGGGAGGGTATCTACGCGAGACTTTTTCGCGCAATGGCAGAATAAAAGCAAAATTATTAATTTTCAGCGAGGTATTTTATGACATCAACCGAACGTGTAAAAAGAACAATAGCGGGTAAAAACACAGACAGGGTGCCTGTCTATGGCTGGGTTTCCGCTAACCTGAGTAATGAAATAAGCGCCGCATACGGCTCTGTGGAGTCCTTCGAAGACAAGTATGAGTTTGACGCCGCGCACCTGTTCGGCGGTCCCGGTCCGTTTGACGGTGCCGCCATTGAAAGCGTAAGCGCAGATGAACTGACACCTGACATATTGCTTGACATTCCGCTGCTCTCACCCGACAACACCGCCGATTATAACGGTATGATTGCCGCACTTGAGCATCATAAGAAGCGCGGACGTTTCTGTTACATGCAGACCCCCGGTTTTTTTGAATGTTATAACGGAGTTTTCGGTATTGAAAATCAGCTGTGCTATTTGGCGATGTATAAAGATGAAATTGCCGAACTATACCGTCGTCAGGCTGAGTGGAACAGGCGTTTTGCGGATAACTGCCTCGATCTGGGGGTGGATATGATACATGTTTCCGATGACTGGGGGGCTCAAAACGGTTTGATGTTCAACCCGGCTCTGTGGCGTGAAATTATCTATCCCAACATGAAAACGGTGGTTGACGCGGTCAAACGCCGCGGAGGGCTGGTCAGTCTGCATTCGGACGGATGCGTCAGTTCGGTCATCGACGGTATTGCCGATCTCGGTTTTGACGTGTTCCATCCCTGGCAGGAAAGCGCGGGCATGTCCTATGATCTGTATCTTCAGAATTATGCCCACCGGTTTGCGATATTGGGCGGAGTATGTATACAGTCGACATTGGGTTTTGGAAATTATACGCGCCTGGAAAGCGAACTGCGGCGTATATTCGGGCTTTTGCGCGGAAAACGTTGGATATGCTGCACCACACATTATGTGCAGAACCACTGTACAATTGAAGAACTGACCTTTGCCTTTGATTTGATATACAAGCTGGCCCGTGAACGCACATAAAAGACAATATATGTCATCAATGCCGTGTATATTTGTATAATACAATATTTATTTAAAAATCAGGCATATTTGCTTGACATTCAGTTGGTATTATGTTAATATATTGCTATATAACAATAACTTCCGCAATCGATAAAATCCGTTCCGTATGCGTTCCGTAAATATCCGTAAATAAAGGAACGTGCGGAAAGAAGCGTATCAGAATAACGGAGGAGCATAATGCAGTATACCCGAATATCAGGTCTCGCTGCCGCGATTATATTATTTTTATTAATTGCGGTTTCATGTGCCCTGGCCGATGTTGATGCCGGTACAAACGGCAATATAACATCCGCCGCGGAAGAGCCGGTCTCAACCGAAATTCCGGATAACCTGCCGGCAGCCGGTTATGAGGGCTATGCATTTACTGTTATGACATATTCACCGGGAACCTATTATATCGAAGAACAAACGGGCGATATTGTCAATGACGCGATATATACACGCAATATGAGGGTCGAGGAACGCTTCGCCGTTGAAATAGGGGTAAATACCCAGCCGGGGATACTGGAACTGGACAAAGCCGCCGCGTCAAGCGTTCTGTCGGGGGAGGATGCCTATGATATAATAATACCCCATCAGATTCAAAGCGGTCCCGGTTTTATAAATCAACATATTATAACCGACTGGAACGATATACCTTATATTGATACCGAAAAACCCTGGTGGAATCAGTCCATCAATGAAACCATAAATATACTGGGCAAACAGTTTTATATAGCGGGCAGTATCACCGTTCCGTCGCCCTTCTGCCTGTTTTTTAACAAACAATATGTTGACGATTTTAATCTTGACGACATATACACCACTGTAAACGAAGGCCGCTGGACACTCGATTATATGACCGGAATCGCGCATACGATTTCATCGGATATAGACGGTGACGGTAAGTTTACCGTAAATGACCGGTACGGTATGTCATTTAATAATGACAACCAGACCCTTAATTTTATGTACGGATGCAATCAGCTTTCGGTGGTTATCAACGAAGAGGGTTATCCGGATATAAACGTCAGCAACGATAAAATGCTTACGATTATAAACAAAGTATATGACCTTATATATAACGACAATACAACCTGGTACACTACATATGCCACCTCGTCGGAAGCCATTGACATGTTCCGCGCCGGGAATGTATTTTTACTCGGCAGCGCGGTTTCCAACGCAATTACCATGCGTGACGCGGAGGTAAACTTCGGAATAATTCCATATCCGAAATTTGAGGAAGAGCAGCAGGATTACCACACGCATGTGGACGCGTGGAACGGTATGCTGTGCGTCCCGGTAACCGCCGGGGATCTGGAACGTACCGGCATTATAACCGAGGCGATGGCGGCCTATACATATAAGATTGTGACCCCTGCTTATTATGAAGTCGCGCTGACATCAAAATATCTGCGGGACGAGGAATCGGTTGAGATGCTCGATTATATTTTTGACGGCATATTATACGATTTCGGATATATATTCGATTCATGGAAAGGAACAACCTGGACCCTTCCGAATCTCATGACACAAAAAAGCACCGACTTTTCATCATATTTTGCTGCCAGAGAAAAAGGCATTTTAGACCATTATCGGCAATTATACGAATCTGTTCTTGAATATGACGGGTAACCGTTATAAAATTTAATATATTAAAAATATCGGAGGATGTAATTATGAAAAAACTGTTCAGAGCAATCGCGCTTGTATTGACCTTTGTTATGCTGGGCATACTGCTTGGCGGATGCGCAACCACCCCCACAGTCGACAAGATTAAAGAAGACGGTAAGCTGGTAATGCTCACCAACGCTGCGTTTCCGCCGTATGAATATACATCGGGCGGAGAGGTGGCCGGTATTGACGTAGATATCGCAAAAGAAATCGCCGCCGATCTCGGTGTTAAACTGGAAATACAGGATATGCCGTTTGAGGGCATCATCAACGCCATTAAATCCGGCAAAGGTTCTTTCGGTGCCGCCGGTATGTCGATAACCGAAGACAGAAAGAAAAACGTTGACTTTTCAATCGAATACGCCCAGTCCAAACTCTTTGTACTGGTGACCGACACGGAAACGGAAATAAAAACCCCCGACGATCTTAACGATATGACCATAGGTGTTCAGACGGGAACCACCTCCGATACATATGCTACCGATGTGGAAGGCGCCCAGATATCCCGTTACGGCAACTTCCTTGACGCCGCGCAGGCACTCAAGAGCGGAAAGGTCCGCGCCGTCGTTGTTGATGAACTGACATCCAATGAAATTCTCGCTGCTAATCCGGAACTTGTCAGACTTGACGAACCGCTTGCCGATGAAGGTTACGCAATCTGTGTACAGAAGGGCAATACCACTCTGCTTGACGCCATAAACGCAACCCTCACACGGCTGATTGAATCCGGCAAGATACAGGAATTTATGGACAATAATGTCACCGGTCTGGCCGAATCCTCGGAAGAACCGGTGGGCTGATATCTACACATCAAGAAAATATATTCGGGCATTGGCGGGGTAACACCCGCCTGTGTTATATATAACGGTATATAACAAAATTACTGAAGACCGAATAATAGAATAAAATAATAAAAGAATAAAATAAAAGAAATATTAATAGAACGGAAGATTCCGCATGTTTATACTGGAAGCAATCAGAGACTTTTTTGTAGGGCTGGGAAGTCAGTTTTATCAGACAATGATAGTAGATGACCGCTGGAAAATGCTTATCAGCGGTTTACAGAATACGCTTATAATAGCTTTTTTCGCGTTGCTCATAGGCGTGGCAATCGGTACATTTGTTGCCATCGTTAAGGTTATGGCAGTGATGAACAGCAAATCCAAACTGCTGCGGCTGCTGAACTGGCTATGCAATATCTATATAAATATCATACGCGGTACTCCTGTAGTGGTCCAGCTGCTTATTATGTATTTTGTGGTTTTTGTTTCGGTTACAAACGCGCTGTTTATAGCAATAGTCTCATTCGGACTGAATTCGGGAGCCTATGTCGCGGAGATAATGCGTGCGGGCATTCTGGCGGTGGATAAAGGTCAGACCGAAGCGGGCCGCTCACTCGGATTATCCGGCAGTCAGACGATGAAAGCGATAATACTGCCCCAGGCAATAAAAAACATTCTGCCCGCTCTTTGCAATGAATTTATCACCCTGCTTAAAGAAACATCAATTGCAGGCTATGTAGCCATACAGGATTTAACAAAAGCCGGTGACCGTATACGATTTACAACCTATGATCCGTTTACTCCGTTAATCGTTGTCGCTTTAATATATCTGGTTATGGTATTGGGTCTTACATGGATTATAGGAAAA
This sequence comes from Eubacteriales bacterium, assembly GCA_028709565.1. GTDB lineage: Bacteria > Bacillota > Clostridia > Oscillospirales > CAG-272 > JAQVWU01. The sequence goes on along the minus strand of JAQVWU010000012.1, from coordinate 15,661 downwards.
TTTGAGAGGAGACTGGCTAAGAGTGATAACCGTTAAAAAGCTGAACAAAAAGTTCGGAGACAATCATGTGCTTCGCGATATAGACGAGTTTATTGAAAAGGGTGAAAAAGTCGTCATTATAGGTCCGTCGGGCAGCGGAAAAAGTACATTTCTGCGTTCAATTAACCTGCTTGAGACGCCCACATCAGGCGAAATATGGTATGAGGACGAATGCATTACCAAACCGGGTTATGATGCTGACAGGATTCGCAGACGCATGGGTATGGTGTTCCAGCACTTTAACCTGTTTCCGCATCTCAATATAATGAAGAATATAACACTGGCTCCCGTCATGTTAAAGATAATGACCCAGGACGAAGCAGACGAACGGGCGCTGCGGCTTTTACGCCGTGTTTCCCTTCAGGAGAAAGCCGACGCTTATCCGTCAAGCCTGTCCGGAGGACAGAAACAGCGCATTGCCATCGTGCGTTCACTGGCAATGAATCCACAGGTCATGTTATTCGATGAACCCACGTCCGCGCTTGACCCGGAGATGGTAGGTGAGGTGCTGGATGTAATACGCGAACTTGCGGAGGACGGGATGACCATGATAGTCGTAACGCATGAAATGGGATTCGCAAGGGAAGTGGGCACCAGAATATTGCTGATGGATGAAGGCAGAATAATTGAACAGAATTCCCCCGACAGATTTTTTACCGAACCCAAACATCCGAGGGTTATTGAATTCCTGTCAAAAGTTCTGTAACAATTATTTGTCACCTATTTGTTATCCAAAGCGGCGAACAGCTGTTCTATCAGTTCCAATACCCTGAATTTCATTTTATATTTGACATTATCACCGTCGGTCAGAATTCTTATTTGGTTTTGCGTAAAACCTGCGGTGACCAGTTTCTCTTTCGCCTTGGCGGTATCAACGCACAGAGGGGGGAACAGGATGCACCACCAGTTTTGGCCCTGTGCCTCTCCGATTAATATACGAGCGGATCTGTATACCCCCGCGGGCAGGGTTATTCCGGCGTATTCACATGTCGGATAATACTCGTCATCCAGCGTTACCGCCACTTTATAATCAAAACCGTTTGCTCTGATGACCTTTGAAACGGCCTCGGTTATTTCGTCTTTATTCATGGTGAAAACCGTTTCGGCTTCCTTTATGTTCGCGCATTCCGCGGTCAGGTCAGACATGATGTCGAGTACGGCGTCACGAACATCAAGTTTCAGCGCCTGATCCTTTTTGTCGTCCGAGTTGGCAATCACATGCAAACGGATAAAGCCATCATATAGTTCCGCTTCTTCCGTGTTCGGCAGTATGAATGTCAACATGGCGATTACCAAAACAGAACACGAAAAAGTTGTTAAATATCTCACGCCGCGGCCCTCTTCCCCTCTTAAATATGTTTGTTTTTTAATATTTTTGTTATGTAAATGAAAAACGCTCCGATACGTCAATACTATTGACGTGTAACGGAGCATTTATTCATTATTCGGAAATTCCGGAGACAAAATTATCCAGCTTTTTCTTTGTCTCGGACATGATTTCGCTTGCCATTTCAGCGTTTACCGTATCTACAAATAAACGAAAACTGCCGTTGCGTCTGGGTATGACGCGTACCCTGCCGGTATCGTATTCGATCAGCACCCCTTCCTGTGACGGGGTTCCGATATCGGTTAACCGGGGTGCTTTCCCTTGAAATGTGTAATCATCAGATAACGAATCAAAGGGGGGCAGCTCCGAAACACAGTCTTTGAGACTTTTGCCGGTACGCGATAACAGAGCGCATAATCGCGCGGCGGAAAACAACCCGTCGCGTATCCAGAATTGGCCGGCTGCGGCCGACCGTGTCTCATTTTCGCCGGAATCATACGGACAGCTTGTATAATGCGCGACCGTAACACCACCCTTTGTCACGATCTTTTCAAGTTCCGCAGGGGCGTATAACGGAAGTGAAAGACTTTGTTCTTTATTTAAACCCGACCGGGCAATTACGGCGGCAATATGCCATTTATCGGTATCGAATTGGTCTTTGCCGGTATTTTCAAAGGCCGATATATCACCTCCCGTATCATTGATAACGATTTTTAACGGGGCGGATTCAGCAACGGTGATACCGGCGTCCGATAAAGCCGAGGCAAGCAGTCTTGCGGGTTGATTGTCGTTGAGCGCTATTGTCAGCTTGTTATTTAAACCCGCCTCATGCGATATTTCGGAACGGTACAGATGTACTATGGCCGGTATCCTTTCCGGCTCCGTGGGGGTATTCCGCCTGCTAATGCCGCCTGACAGCACAGCCGCCGTTTTGCGTTCGAACGAGCGTTCGGGATAGAGACCGCAGCGGTCAAAAATGTCTATTTTTATATTTTCACTCTCTTCGTCTTCATAAACACATAGTACCGCGCCTATACCTAACCGGACCGCCGCAAAGGCAGCCATAGAAGAAAATCCGCCGAAATCGGGAGACAGGTCCATACCATGCGTACCCGTGGAACAGATACCGCAGAGCAGCGCCTCGCGTATCAGCCGGCAAAACGGATTGTATGCCGACATGACGCCTATTTTGCCGCCCCCTGCCGCCGCGGCGACGGCTATACCGATACGAACAGCGTATTCGGCGGTCAGGGTTCCTTTATCAATTGCAATACCGTTGTCGCCGAATATATCGGCTTTTATCTCGCCGAAAAACACGTCTGCCATTACACACACACCGTTTCCTATTCTGACATTATTATAGAGTTTTATGCCGGGGTTGATTTTGGCGTTATCACCTATTGTGCAGCCCGAACCGACAACACAGCCGCTGCCGATGACTGCACCCCTGCCGACGGTCACATTATCGGCTAAAATGGCGTTTCTGATTACGCTCTGTTCGCCTACCGTAACACGGTCAAATAATATACAGTCACGCACATCCGCCTCCCCGGCAATATGACAGCCCGTCCCCGTTATGTTTACAATCTGCGGTACCGGGTTTTCTTCCCGGGCAATGGTCATATTGCATGTATAAAATGCCGTCAGATCCCCCACATCACACCAATAGCCGTTATCAACACAGCCATACATGGCATATCCCTCCGCAAGCAGATAGGGAAACAAATCGCGGCCGAAGTCAAACTTTGTTTTCTTCGGAATCAATTCCAGGACGGAACGCTTTAAAACATATATACCCGTATTAACGGTATCGGCAAAGGCCTGTGTCTTACCGGGTTTTTCAATGAATCGTTCGATTCTGCCGTCTTTGTCACATAATACTACACCGTATTCATACGGTTCGGGTGAAGATGATAATACAATAGTCACATCGGCGTTTTTCTCACGATGAAAGCTGACAGCGGCGCTCAGGTCTAAATCGCAAACGGCGTCCCCGCTTATAATAATAAAGGAATCATCGGTGTCCAGCGAAAGCAGCGACTCGGTATTCTTCACGCTGCCTGCCGTCCCGAGCGGCGTATCTTCGCGGAAATAAAACAATTCTATTCCGTCGGATGAACTGCCGCAATGATCTTCTATCATAGATGACAGGTACATTGTGGTAATCGCCGCCTTTTTTATATTGTGCCGGGCAAGCAGTGAAAGAATGCGTTCAATCGCGGTTTTACCCGCAACGGGGACAAGGGGTTTGGGACGGTCAAGGGTCAGGGGACGCAATCTTGTGCCCTCACCGCCTGCCATAATTACGGCATACACTAATAATTTACACCTCCTGAAAAATTTAGATGGTTATTATCATTTACACCTTACAGCATTTTTATACGGATTTATGCATAAGTGTATTTATTTTGCTAATAATAACCTTGAGGTGAATAATTATGTTCAGAGGTTGTCAAAAAAAGATGATTAAATTAAAAAACATCGGAAGCGGTGTTTTTGATGAAGCATATTTTATATTAAAGGATGTAGCCGCGGAATCCCCTTATATCACCGAAACGGATATGATAAAAGAAGCAAACCGTATCATAGGCGACAACAGTTTAACTAAAAGCAACGGAAAACTTTCCGCAAAGTTTCCCGTCGTAATATTATGGTTCGCAGCCGGGGCCGTCACCTGCGGCGCTGTAATGATTATCCTGCAGTGGCTTATTAAATAAGTGAATGTCAAGGTCGTCAACGCTTTGAGAATACCTGTAGTTATCCTCTTTTATTTTAACACAAACCTTACCGCCGCGAACAGCGGCACTTATTTCCGGTTTTCGCGCATTTAGACGATTCCCGGGTTTGACATATGCATGTATATTGTTGTTTGTATTTTCTTCCGTTTTTATTTCCGTTTTTGCTTCCATGATATGCTTTGAGGTTCCTTTCTTAAATGATATATTATATATGAATGTTGTATGCTTATTATTTACTTCAAGGCATTAGTTATACCCTTTGCCACTTAACAATAAATTCATAATATGAGTTTAAATATTTAACATGTATATGTTATAATAATTTAGTTATTTTATGTTTGAACGTTATATGATTTAATAAAAACTTTGTTATTTTAGGTATTAAAACTGTCGATCAGTGAAGCGGACTCATATGAACCGGCGGTTTACATAGCAGGTTGTACGGATAATATTATTTCGGAACAATCGCGGGATGATATTATATCCGTTAAATTATTATACCTTTGAATGAATGCATCGCAGTCGGCGGATCGAAAACCGTTTTTGCGGAATAGCGTACGACGCGGTGTGAGAGAATAAGGTTTAAGGGCTTGTGAAAGACAAGCTTTATTTTTGTGCGCCGAACTTACGGCTGAAGCATGGAAAATCACGGCAAACATAATACTTCATCATTGAAAATCAAGAAACTAAAAAATTGAAAGGATTATTATGGCAAAAAATAAAAAAACTCAAAAGTTAAAGGTTGTTCTCCTCGGAGGATTGAATGAAATAGGTAAAAATCTGACCGTTATAGAATATGGAAATGATATAATTATAGTGGATTGCGGCCTGGGGTTCCCCGACGACGACATGCCGGGTATAGATCTGGTTATCCCCGATACAACATATCTTGAAAAGAACTCCGATAAAATACGCGGCATTGTGCTGACCCACGGTCACGAGGATCATATCGGAGCGCTGCCGTATGTTCTGCGCAACATTCACGCGCCGATATACGGAACAAGACTTACACTGGGCATTCTGTCAAACAAATTATCGGAACATAGTTTTGCCAAAAAGCCTGTCCTGAACCATGTAAACGCGGGTGACACTATAAAATTGGGTATTTTTTCCGTAGAATTTATTCATGTTAATCACTCAATCGCCGATGCCTGCGCCCTGGCTATAAAAACGCCTGTCGGTCTGATAGTATACTCCGGAGACTTTAAAATCGATTTGACCCCCATTGACGGCGATATAATAAACCTGACCCGTTTCGGAGAACTGGGACGTGAAGGCGTATTGCTTTTAATGAGCGATTCGACAAATTCGGAGCGTTCCGGTTATACTCCCTCAGAGCGAAAGGTCGGAGAATCACTGGATAACATATTCCTGCGAAACACCCATAAACGAATAATTATTGCGACCTTCTCATCCAATGTTCATCGTGTACAGCAAATTATCAATACATCCGCGCAGTATAACAGAAAGGTGGTTATCACCGGACGCAGTATGCTGAATATTGTCGGCGTGGCAAGGGAACTCGGCTATATGAGTGTGCCTGAAGGTGTATTGATAGATGTCAACGAGGTCAACCGCTGGCCCGGTGAACAGATTACAATTATAACAACCGGCAGTCAGGGCGAACCCATGTCAGCATTGTATCGCATGGCCTTCTCTTACCATAATCAGATAGTTATAAATTCCAATGATCTGATAATCCTGAGCGCCAATGCCATTCCGGGTAATGAAAAACTGGTTAACCGTATAATAAACGAACTGTTCAAAAAGGGAGCGGATGTCTTTCAGGACTCACTGGTCGATGTGCATGTTTCGGGGCATGCCTGTCAGGAGGAACTTAAAACACTGATGGCCCTCACAAAACCGAAATATTTTATGCCGGTTCACGGTGAATACAAACATCTGATTCATCACCGGATTTTGGCTTTATACATGGGTATGCCGGAAGCAAACATCTTTATCCCGGATTTGGGCAAGACGCTTGAATTTGACGCGGAAGGCGCACGCTGGGGAGCTGTAGTGCCATCGGGGCGCGTGCTGGTGGACGGCGCCGGGGTTGGCGATATCGGAAATATTGTGCTGCGGGACAGACGCCATCTGGCGCTTGACGGTCTTATCGTTATTGTGGCAACGGTTGATGTCGACGGTATGACACTTATCTCGGGTCCCGATATTGTATCACGGGGATTTGTATATGTAAGGGAATCCGAAGAACTGATGGATCAGATGCGTATTATCGCGCGTGATGCGTTAAACAGTTGTCTTGAAAACAATATTATAGAATGGACACATCTGAAAACAAAGGTAAAAGACGATTTATCAAAGTTTATATATGCGAAAACAAAACGAAAACCGATGATTTTACCCGTTGTAATGAATGTATAAAAATTCGGTGCGCAGTCTTGAGAATCTTAAACAAATCTTAAGACTGCGCACCCTTTTTTCTTAATATTTTATATGCTATAATTACGTTGAAGCGAAAAAACAACGGAGAAATAACGATGTATACCATTCTTGTCTGTGATGATGAAAAGGATATTGTCAACGCAATCAAAATTTATCTTAAAGCCGAGGGCTATAACGTTATTGAAGCGTCAAACGGAAAACAGGCGCTGGAATTGCTCGCGGCAAACGAGGTACATTTGATTTTAATGGATATAATGATGCCGCAAATGGACGGTATCGCCGCAATCGCCCAACTGCGGGAAAATAAAAACCTGCCGGTTATTTTTCTGACCGCAAAAAGCGAGGATACCGATAAAGTGCTGGGACTCAATATCGGCGCCGATGATTATGTGACAAAGCCCTTTAATCCGATTGAGCTTCTGGCGCGCATTAAGAGTCAGCTGCGGCGTTATACCCTGCTCGGCGGCATGGTCACACACCCTTCTTTGTATAAAATCGGCGGTATAGTGCTGGACGATGAGGGGAAGAGTGTAACGCTGGACGGTGATCCCATATCGCTGACCCCTCTGGAATATGAAATTCTCAAGTTATTGATGCAAAATCCCGGGAGGGTATTTTCATCGGCGGAAATATACAAACGTGTGTGGAAGGACCCCTCCTGGGGGGCTGAGGGGACCGTTGCGGTGCATATCCGTCATCTTCGCGAAAAAACAGAAATAAACCCCGGAGAGCCGCGCTACATAAAGGTCGTCTGGGGTCAGGGTTATAAGATCAACGCGTAATTCAAAAATCATAATTGAGGAGTGTATATAAATGGCGGAGAATAGCAGTGTGTTTTATTCATTGCCGGTAAAGGTGACAGCCGTTATATTGCTGTTCATAACCGCATGTGCGGCTGTATCCGGCTGGATTGCTGCGATATATATGGCGGACAGCGGTTATTATACCGAGGAATTTTCGGTTATCGCGGGGGACCGATACCAAGAGCTGATAGGCAAATATCCCGATGACGTTGATTTAAAAACGGGATACAAGATTGAAACGTTTATGTACCGGCATAAAATAAATATAATAATATTGGCATCGGCAGCAATTCTGGCTTCCGTTATTCTTTTTATATATTTACTGCATGCCTGCGGCAGAAAACGCGGCGTCCAAGGCATAACGCTCAACATTGTTGACCGCGTCCCCCTGGATTTATATGCCGGTATAATAGCTGCGATATTGCTTTTATGTGTATATCTGGCCGACAGCGTTATCCATTCGCGCTATTCGACCTCGGAAATTGTCGCGACGCTGCCCTTGGTAATAATATTGTATACGATACTTGTGTCATTTATAATGACAATAGCGGTGCGTTTAAAAAACGGCGGCATACTGCGCAATACGCTTGTATTTATTATGTTTAAATATATTTTAAAAGGGATTATATATGCGGGCAAATGTATAATACGCATGATAGGCATGATACGCCATATACCGTTATTATGGAAGATCTTAACAGGATTTTTAATTTATACGGTATTGAACACCATCGTAATTGTCGCTTTGATAAACGGAGGGGGCGCGGGTTTTCTGGTTTGGCTTGTTTTCAATGCGATGCTGCTGCTTTTGTTATGTGCAATATATCTGCAGTTTATCGCGCTGAAGAAAGGCGGAGAGCAGCTTGCGGCCGGTAATTCCGCGTATAAGATACCGACAGACAGACTTATATGGGATTTTCGCCGCCATGCCGAAAACCTGAATAATATAGGCCGGGGCTTACAGCTGGCTGTCGATGAACGAATGAAAAGCGAGCGTTTTAAAACAGAGCTTATAACCAATGTGTCACATGACATTAAAACACCGCTGACATCTATTATTAATTATGTTGACCTCATAAAAAAAGAGAAGACGCAAAACGAGGTTGCCGCCGGGTATATTGAAGCGCTGGAACGCCAGTCTCTGCGATTGAAAAAGCTGACCGAGGATTTGATCGAAGTTTCCAAGGCGGCTACCGGAAATGTCGCGGTGAAAACAGGACGTTCTGATATTGACGAACTGATCGGTCAGTGTATAGCCGAATACGGCGAACGTTTTACGGCAGCCGAAATCAATCCGATAATCGAACTGCCCGATTATCCGATATTTGCGCAGGCCGACGGAAAGCTTTTGTGGCGTATAATGGATAACCTGTTAGGCAATATATGCAAATATTCACTCCCGGGGACCAGAGCCTATATTACAGCCCGGGCGGATGACAGCACGGTTTATATTATACTGCGCAATATTTCGCGGGAACCTCTGAACCTGACACCGGACGAACTTATGGAACGCTTTGTTCGCAGTGACACATCGAGAAACACCGAAGGTTCGGGTTTGGGACTGACTATCGCGCGCAGTCTGGCGGAGTTACAGGGGGGTACGGTTTCGATAGAAACAGACGGTGACCTGTTTAAATCCACGGTCATGCTGCCCCGCGCGGCGGAATGATTTATTATAATCATTCTATATATTGCATTTTATGTTAAGGTATGCTATAATTACATTGTCGCAGGGAAGAGTGCGCAGCTTCCGAAAAGTGCGTCGAATCCATTGATGAAAGGAGTTGGTTTTGAAATGACAATCACGGAAAAGGTGATTACGGTATAGTTTCGCATAAACGCGAAAACAGAACACTTCTTTAAACAAATTAATAAAAAATTTGTTATATTGGCATCATTTCGCGGAAGAAACATATACCCGTATCGCGGGGACGGTTATTATACTGTCCCTGCGGTACGTAATTGTTTTATCGATTACGAAAGGAAAGCGGAATGACCTATAAAAACGCGAAGGATGTGCTTCCCGAGGCATTATTAACAGAGGTACAGAAATACGCGGACGGTGAAATATTGTATATACCCACCAAACCCGAGTCACGTGTCGGCTGGGGAGACCGCAGCGGTGCCCGTATTCAATATGAAAAGCGAAATACACTGATTCGTACTATGCACGCGGAATGCTGTTCCTGTGAGGAACTTGCGGATAAATTCTACTTATCGGTTGACAGTATAAAAAAAATAATAAAGCGATAAAAAAAGGGTCTGCTATATCGGCAGATCCTTTTAAGTATTTACACCCTCGTTTTTTTATGAAGCCTAAAAATACCGATTATCATTATAACAGGGAAAACGATTGCCGACAAAAGACCGGCTTTGAGTCCGGGTTGTTGCGCAGCGGCAGTCGTACTTGTACCGATGAAATAACTTGAAACGGCTCCCGTGAGCCAGGGACCGACCGCGCAGCCCACGTCACCGGCAACGGCAAGCATACCGAACATAGGTATCCCTCCCCCCGGATTTTGCTCGGCTGTAAGTGACAGCATCCCCGGCCACATAAGACTGACCGATAAACCGCAGACCGCGCATCCCGCCAGTGCGATAAAAGAATTGGGAGCAAATGAGGCGGTCAGATAGCAGATAACACACAGAAACGAACAATAAATCAATGTTTTCCTGAGATTTATTTTATGACCGAATAAACCGTACAGTGTACGTCCCGTACCCATAAAAACGGCAAACAGACACGGACCTAAAAGGTCGCCGATTATTTTGGATACCCCCAAACCCTTTTCGGCAAACAGCGATGACCACTGCGCCATTACCTGCTCCGACGCGCCCGAACATACCATGAGAATGAGCGCCGGTATAAAAAGCTTTGATTTTAACAGACTGCCCGGAGATATCGACTTTCCGTCCGGTACTATCGGTACAATCGGAACACGGGTAAATAAAACTGAATTAAACAGAGGAATCAATGACCACAGTATCGGTATTATAAACCAGTTGGAATAACCGATAAAATGCAGGAGCAGTGTCGACAGGAGCACAACGGCAACCTGTCCCCAGCAATAAAAACCGTGAAGCAGAGCCATGGTTGACGCCTTCGCGTCTCCCGGCAGCGCCTCGACAATCGGGCTTACCAATACTTCAAGCAGACCGCCGCCTATGGCATAGATGACCGTTGCGATTGTTATGGCTGTGTAGGATAACGATGAACCCATCAAAACGGGTAAGATACCCAGAGCGCATAATCCGGTGAAAGCAAGTATATGAGCGGCGACAATACTGATTCTGTATCCTATACGATCTGCATATCGGATAGCAAGTATGTCGGTAACGATCTGTGTAACGAAATTTACCAGCACCAGACGTCCGAGCATTTCATATGTAATTCCGTATGCTTCCTGAAATACTATAAATAAAATCGGTGCGAGGTTGATGACTATTGCCAGTGTTATGGTTCCCAGATAACAGGCGTACAGTGTCGGTTTAAAAGTAAGTTTTTTTGTTGGCATGCCGAATCCTTTGCTTTTTATTTAACAGTAGTATATACATGCGCGCGATTCTTTTCTACAGATAATTTGTTATTAGATTATGAACGGCGTAAAAGAGTAATTACTCCGGCGGACAGCAGGCAAACACCGAATGCTTTCCTGATAAATTCAGGATTCGCGTAAACCGCGCAGATACTGCCGGCAATCGCGCCTGCTGATCCGCACAATGCAATATATAATAAAACCTTAAGCTTTATACGCCCGTTTTTGATATGCAGTATAAGCGATGTTACTGCCGCGCAGATGAAAAAAATATAATTTATACCCTGCGCCTCAATCTGGCTGAAACCTGCCGCGAGGGTCAGATAAACGATAAACAATCCTCCGCCGCCTACACCCAGGCCGCAAAGCAGCGCAACCGCGAACGCAGCTGACAAATCAAGCACAACAGACATATATACCCCTTTAAAGCAGCATTTTAACCCCCGCGTATATGGTTACCGCGGCAAGGATTTTATTGAGATATGACGTTTTTATTTTTTGCAGCAGGAACGCGCCGCATAAACCTCCGGCTGCTGCCGGCAGCATATAAACAGCCGCCTGTTTAAACGGCAGGTTTCCGTTGAGGGAGTAGACTGCGGCGGACACAGCGCTCATGGCGACAACCGACGCTATATTAACGGCATATATATTTTTTTCGTCCGGCACATTGTCTTTTATTTTATCCCGCATAAAGTTCAGGGTCAGCAGCAGTATTATACCGCCTCCGCTTCCGATAAAACCGCATACAAATCCGGATATTACCGCCGCGGCCCCGCTTATAATGGTATATGATTTCCCGCTCAAGGTACAGCTCCCGATATATTTATTATATTTTAAGGTCCTATTGTAATTTTTACTGTATTCTGTTATTATAATTAGTATGTATTGATTTATACACATATAATAATTGCCGTTGAGTTTAATTGAAAGCGAAGTGTTGTCATTATGTCGCATTTAGAAGCCGTTTTTTACGGGATAGTGCAGGGACTTACCGAGTTTCTGCCGATTTCGAGTTCGGGTCACCTTTCAATATTACAGCATGTTTTCGGTACGGCTGATTTGGAAACATCGTATTTTACATTTGATATATTGCTGCATCTGGCAACCCTTGCCGCGGTGTTTGTTGTTTACTGGAGGGATATTCTTCCTCTGGTACCTGCCTTCTTTACCATGACAGGCAAGCTGTTTCGCGGCAAATTCCGCCTCGCTGAATTCGATACAAACGAACGCTTTGTGATTTTTATAATAATTGCCACGCTGCCTTTAATCGGGGCTGTATTCATTAAAGATTATGTTGAAATTTTATACGGTTCGGTAAAAATAATAGGACTGCTGCTCATTCTAAACGGTATTATCCTGTTCGTTTCGGATATATTGTCCCACGGAAATAAAACTACAGACGAGACAAAACCGCATAACGCGTTAATAGTCGGTCTGTGTCAGATGTGCGCCGTATTACCCGGTCTGTCGCGCTCCGGTTCGACCATAACCGGAGGTCTCACCCAGGGTTTCTCGCGGGAATACGCGGTTAAGTTTTCATTTATTCTGTCAATACCCGCAATCCTGGGCGCCAACATACTCGAAATACCGACACTGCTGTCAACCCCCGTACCGAAAAGCGATATAACGGCCTACATGGCGGGTATGGCTGCCGCGGCGCTTGCCGGTGTAGCGGCGATGAAACTGTTAATATACATATCACGCCGCGCCTCATTCAAAATCTTTTCGGTTTATTGTATAACAGTCGGTCTTCTGACGTTTATTTTTGCATGACGCGTTATTATAAAAAAGAGGTAAAAAAATGATAATCGGATTATCGACATACAGCATGGTTAACCGTATTAAAGACGGTTCCATGACCGTAACCGACGTTATGGATTTTGCCAAAAAAATAGGTTCCGAGCATATCGAACTGGTACCTTTCGGATTTACCCTATACGATGATAAAATCACGCATACCTTCAATGAAGCGCTCATCTCGGAAATCAAAGAGAAATCGGACGCCATGGGGCTGCCGATATCAAATTACGCCGTGCTGGGGGATCTTTTAAAACCGGACAGGGATGAACGGGAAGCGGAAATCGAACGTCTGTCGCGTCATATCGATGTTGCGGCAAAACTGGGGATTTCATTGATGCGCCACGATATTTCATCCTTCCGCCGTCCGCTTGAGACCAACACCCCGTCGGAATTTGAACGCTGGTTTCCCGTAATGGTAGAAGTATCCCGCAGGCTGGCCGATTACGCGTCGGGATACAATATTACGACACTGGTGGAAAACCACGGGTTTTTCGTTAACGGCTCGGACAGGATAATACGATTGATTGAAGCGGTTGACAGGCCGAATTTTCGCATGCTGGTCGATACGGGCAATTTCGCGTGTGTGGATGAGGATTGCGCCGTGGCAACGGAAAAAAGCATGCCGTACGCGGGAATGCTTCACCTAAAGGATTTTTATATCCGCAAAAAGGACAGGCTGCCGGGAATCGGCGGATTGTTCCGCTGTGACAGCGGCAATTGGTTTTCCGGCAATTCGGAACGCTACATGCTGCGCGGTTCCATACTCGCCCAGGGGGATCTGGATATGCGGGATATTTTTAACTCAATCAGAAACAGCGGATTCAAAGGATACGCGTCGGTAGAATTTGAGGGTATGGAAGATAATGCCGCGGGATCGGAAGCGGGGATTGCCGCCGCCAGATCGCTGTATTATGACCGGGGTAATTAAATGATTGACCTGCTGGCGATGCATAAACATTTCCTTGGCGCGCATATGAAAAAGGGCGGTACAGCCGTTGACTTTACCATGGGTAACGGGCATGATACACTTTATTTATGCGAATCGGTGGGAGATGAAGGACATGTATATGCCTTTGACATTCAGGAACAGGCGATTGTCAACACGGAAAAATTGCTGCGGGACAGCGGATGTCCGCTAAACTGGACATTGATTCATGATTCTCACGCCAACGTTTTGAATTATATAAACCAACCTATTTGCGCCGGTATATTTAATCTGGGCTGGCTGCCCGGCGCGGACAGGCAGGTGACCACCCGACGGGAATCTACGGCTGCCGCGGTGGAGGCTGCCCTCGGTTTGCTTGATTCCGACGGAATACTGCTCATAGCCGTTTATCCGGGACATGAGGAGGGCAGGCTGGAAGGTGAAATGCTGGAAGCGCGTCTTTCGAAAGTCAGCCGTTATGACATGAGCGTATCAAAGCTTCAAATTATAAATTCGCCGCTGTCACCGTATTTTTACGCGGCCGAACGCAAGTAAAAATTTAAATCATTTAATCATTAATCACGGAGGAATCAAATAAATGCCCGATAAAATCAGAATAGCTATAGCGGGTTACGGAAACCTGGGACGCGGCGTGGAAGCCGCCGTCACGCAAAATCCGGACATGCGGCTCATAGCGGTCCTGACACGCCGCGACCCGAATCTATTAAAAATAAAAACAAAAGACATACCGGTTCTTGGCAGCGATAACGCGGCGGAACTGGCGGACAGGGTTGATGTGTTGATAATATGCGGCGGTTCCGCAACCGACCTGCCTGAGCAGGGACCGTATTTTGCCGGATTGTTCAATACGGTTGACAGCTATGACGCGCATGCCGACATTCCCCTCTATTACTCGGCAATGGACGAAGTATCCAAAAAAAGAGGGCATCTGTCGCTTGTCTCGGCAGGTTGGGATCCCGGGATGTTTTCTCTGAACCGGCTTTACGCCGATGCCATACTGCCCCGGGGGACGGGCTACACCTTTTGGGGCAGGGGGGTCAGCCAGGGGCATTCCGACGCGATACGCCGTATAAAAGGGGTAAAGAATGCGATACAGTATACCGTCCCCATTGATGAAGCGATGGAAGCGGTGCGCAGCGGCAATCAGCCGTCACTCGGCGTCCGGGATAAACATATCCGCGTATGTTATGTGGTTGCCGAAGAGGACGCGGACAGAGAAGAAATAACCGGAAAAGTTGTCGCAATGCCGAAATATTTCGCCGATTATAATACAACCGTTGAGTTTATTACCGATGAGGAACTGAGAAACAATCACTCCCGCATGCCGCACGGCGGTTATGTCATACACAGCGGAAAAACCGCTTCGGGAGCAAATCACATTATCGAGTATTCTTTGAAGCTGGAGTCCAATCCGGAATTTACCGGCGCGGTATTAACCGCATACGCCCGCGCCATATACAGACTATCGCAAAAGGGCGAAACCGGAGCCAGAACGGTATTCGATATACCGCCCGTTCTGCTTTCCGCAAAAACCCCCGAAGAATTGCGCGCTTCCATGCTTTAACCGCTGTATTGCTTTAGATTTTTGGTATTAATTATTTAAGTTACGGAGAAATATATATGAAAAAAATGAAAAAGCTTATCTGCATCTTACTTGCCATGTTTATGATAACCCTCGCTGCCTGCGCGGGTGATACCGGCAATACAGATAACGACGTTACCTCGGCACCGGCCGTTGAATCGGCCGCGCCCGATGACTGGAGCGAACGTTATCTGATAAAAGAGGACCTGCCCGCGGCCGATTACGATGGATATACATTTACGATATATCTGCGTTCAGATGCCGGAGTCCACGAGGATTTTGTGGCGGAAACGGAAACGGGTGATATAGTAAACGACGCGGTTTATCGCCGCAACATGGCGATTGAAGAACGCTTTAATATAAAAATCGCTTTTAATTATGATGACACGCACAACACAACATACGCGACCACGGCCGCAAACGCCATTCTCGCCAATGAAGATACAAACGATGTGCTGGGGCTGCACGGGGCCTTTGCCTTTAA
>JAQVWU010000011.1 GCA_028709565.1 Eubacteriales bacterium | reverse complement strand
GTGTGCTCTTCCGATCTTGAACCGAATAACCCGCGATTATGTCATAAGCGTCGTCGCCGGCGGTGACGTTTGCACGGATATTGGCGAGTTCCGAACCGTAAGATCCGGAGGGTATGCCTTTTACGATTTCTATAACAACATTAAGCCGGTCCTCCGCCGACACATTTCTGTTATATATCGTATCCTCTACGATATCGCCCGATGCTTCCTCGGCGTAAAACTCAGGCAGAAACTGGTCATCCCGCACAAGTATACGATAGGCGGCACCGTCGAAATCGAGACCTTCGGGAAGACTGTCCGGGGTCTGCGATCTGTCGGTTTCCGCGTTGCCGGCGGTATCGGCGTCGTCCGCTGCGGCAGTGGGTTCAGCAACGCATGAATTGTCTGCGCAGCCGATTAAGGCCGTCAATAAAACGGCAAAGACCGTCAGTGCGCACAAAAATCGGATTTTCATATTGAAACTTTCCTTTTTAATGGCAAACACATGGCAAACACACAAACTGATTTTATATTATAGACATAAAGAATTACGGCAGACGGTTGCCGGCGGCGCAATATATTTCGTACCATTGCCGGCGGGTAAGTGTTATCCGGGCCGCATCGCAGATTTCACGCAGGCGGGTTTCCTTCGTGGTGCCCGCGACAAGCTGCATCTTCGCGGGATGACGCAGAATCCAGGCGGCGGCGACCGTTGTGGCTGTGACCGAATATTCGCCGCCAATCCTGTCCAGCACTTCATTGAGCGGTTTATATTTGTCGCTGCCTATATATGACCCGTCAAAAAAACCGTATTGGAAAGGTGACCATGCCTGTATGGTGATATCCTTGAGCCGGCAATACTCGAGTATGCCGCCGTCGCGGTTAACCGAGGTATCCCATTCCATATTGACACACAGACCCGCATCGATCATTCCGGTATTTGCCGGACCAAACTGAAGCTGATTAATAATCAGATTTCCCGACATGTATTTCTCCAGCAGTTTCATCTGTCCGGGATTTTGGTTGCTTACTCCGAAATGCAAAACCTTCCCCGCTTCATGCAGCGTTTCAAACGCGTCCGCAACCTCTTCCGGTTCCATGAGCGTATCCGGGCGGTGCAGGAGCAGCACGTCCAGCCGGTCTGTGCCCAGTCTTTTCAGAGATCCGTCAACAGAAGCCAGGATATGTTCGCGTGAAAAGTCGAAGAAACCGCTGCGGATGCCGCATTTGGATTGGATTATAATGTCATCGCGGTTAACACCGGCGGCTTTGTATGCTTTGCCGAACAATGTTTCCGCGTTCCCTCCGCCGTATATGTCCGCGTGGTCAAGGAAGTTGATGCCGCATTCAATTGCGGTGCTGATATATGACGCCGCCGCGGATTCGGACAGGGCGCCGATGCGCATACAGCCGAGTACAATCGAACTGCCCGTAAGACCGCTGTTTCCGATATCGATTCGATTCATAAAGACCTCCGTTAATTTTAATTTTTATTATTGATTATTCTGCGACAAGTGAGAAGAGAAGGTCTCCGAAGGCGTTCGCTCTGGGCAGACGCCAGAGACCGTTCTCGTCAGGCACGGCGTAACCGAGGTCACGTGTTTCATCGGTCACGGGATTATAACAGGTTGTCCTGTACCGTACGCCGGGTTCGAGTTCGCGAAGGACAATGCTGCCCCAGAAATCACCGCAGGGGAAGGGTTTATATATAATACGCACCTTCTGCGGGATGCCTGCCGCAAAGTGACCGTAATAGGAATTTAAGTCGTTCGGGCTCTCTACCCACTCCTGATGCGGTTCAAAGCAATGCCAGTCATATTGAGTGATAAACTTCTTGATGCGTCCTATATGGGATGAACCGGGGAGTTGGTAGGCTTCGGTCCAGGGTGTGTCACCCCAGCCCGCCCCGTGCGGTGAAACCCCGTAAGGGCAGCCGGGCGCGTTGAGCTGCCATATGCCGTTTGCGCCGTAGGTATGTCCGCAGCAGCCCATCAATACGCAGGCGGTGAACATAAAGCGCTGTATATCGGCATGGGATGAACCCGCGATGCCTTCATAGCATACCTCGGAATTGATTACCGGAAGCTTTTTGCGGTCAAGGGCCGCTTTTACCTGTCTGAGCGTGGGTATAATCGATAGAAAGGACGCGTGACCGGTTTGAAGCATGTCCAGATCGAGCAGACTTTCGTCATCAATCTGTTCGTGTCCGTTTTGTGTCGGATGAATCGTAACCAAACGCCCAAAGGGGTCGGCGCCGCGGACATGGAGCGCGATATCGTTCCAGTCCCGGCGGGAGGCGCGCAGATGCTCGTCGTGTGAGACCTTTGAGTCATAGAAGGTCATATTCGCTTCGCCGGCCAGGCACCACACTACGGGATAGGCCGCCCAGCGCGCAATCAGATTATCCCAGTGCCGTTTCAGGGTTTCCTTGCCCGCAAATTTCATAAAGAAGCCCCATGAACCGACAATACACGGGACAATACCGTTTTCGCATAGATATTTTATTTTCTCATCCGCTTCGTTGAAATACAGGTGATTGACGGCGGTAAAATTTTCGTCCCACGGAAAACCGGCATTGTTGGCACCCCGGTCGTCAAAAGGGCTCATATCGGGATACAGACCGGCGACGATTTGCGCAATGGTAAAACCCTTTGCGGCGCGGTCGGCGGTCAGCGTCCTAAAACCCTCCATATCCAGACGTTTTGTAAGCGCCATCCACCATGTATCACCAAGCCAGAAAAAGGGTGTGCCGTCGCCGTATGAAAGATAAAGGTTGTCATTTTTACGGCACACCGGTCCGTGACGGTACAGCGGGTTATCACCGTCATATACATCGATGTATATCTGACCGGATATGGCATTGAGCGAGGATTCCTCAGATACCGTTATATATGCGTGATGTCCGGCAGCCGGAGAACTGTAACGCACCTTCCAGGTATGATCCCCCGCAAAAAACGCGGGAACGGTTTTTTCGGTGCCGTCGGGCGCCGTGAATATTACGCTTAGCTTTGTTTCGCCGCATCCCTCAAAGGAAATCTCCGCGGGAACATTTTGTTTGGTTCTCATTTATACACCTTTTTATACCTTTTATGTTATATCATGTTTATATCTCTTGAATTATATCATAATTATATCTTATGGAGAAACGTTATGAAAAATTACAGAGTATCGGGTGAAAACGAAATGATACTGGTGTTTTTAAGATCGGAACTCTCGTCAAGTCGGTTTTCGGCAAAACTTACCGAACATCTGTGTCACATCGGTCTTTCCAATCTTTCTGTAATTGAAAAAGCCGACCTCATATCGGAAACGGAAAACACACTGCGTAAAAAAATATTGGGCGAATATCGCGGATGGAATCAGAATCGGGAAATGTTCGAGGGCTTTCCCGTTATTGACGGGTGGCGCAAAGCGGTCTGCCAAAGAGGGGATCTGGCGAAAATAAAATATATAAACTACAGTTACTGGAACGAGCTGTCCGGCCAAACCTCCTCGCCCGGGGCAGCCGCGGAAGCGATGAAAAACAATGGGATTGTATTTGATGTGCCCAACGATGCCTTTATATCGGGGGTTGAATATCTGAAAAGGGGCGGTAAATTTCTTCCGGTAATACTTATAACCAATCGGGACGAAGAACGCTATATTATTATTGAAGGTCATTCGCATATTTCCGCTTATGCCCTCGAGCCGGAATGTTTTGACGGAACCGAATGTATTATCGGTTATTGCGGCAGGAGCGCGCTTGTAGAATGGAACGGCCGTGTTTGATCCTTAATAAAAAATGAAAAATAAAATCAAACGGTCAAAAACTTTATGTATTTTCCTGATTTGCCTTTAAAATATCCCGGATTTCGGTGAGCAGTACCTCCTCTTTGCTCGGAGCCGGAGGCGGGGGCGGCGGCGGAGGAGGGGTCTTTTTCTTGGCTTTTGACAACAGTTTAACAAAGAGAAAAATCGAGATTGATATAATCAAAAAGTCGGTGACCGACTGGATAAAGGCGCCGTAGCGGATGGCCGATTCCGCGATGTCGCCTTCCGCCGGGGTGATAATAATTTTAAGATCCTTGAAGTTAATGCCCCCGATGATTATACCGAGCAGCGGCATGATGATGTCGTTTACCAGCGATGTGGTGATCTTGCCGAAGGCACCGCCTATAATTACGCCGACGGCAAGATCGATGACATTTCCCTTAAACGCGAATTTTTTAAATTCTTTGAACATGGAAGGCCTCCGAATGATTTAATATTTTGATATAAAATTATATGACTCTTATTATAGCCGTGTCTATATTATAAATATACCATGTATTTCCGGGATTTGCAATACCCGCTCATCTAATATTATTAATATATTCATATTCCGGTTTAACGTTTTATAATATTAATAATTAATATTTATATTGGTCCCAAAAAAGTTAAATTGTATTGACAAACGGAAATATATAATATATAATATATATCGGATATATAAACAAATCGAAACAATATTGCGCACGGAGTTCCGGCAGGCTTCGCAGCGAGATGAACGGCCTAAAACAAACCAAAACAAAATAAGGGGGATGACAAATGAAAAAATTTGCTTTTATACTTATGATATGCATCCTGCTTCTTACAACCCTGATATCCGCGTCGGAATCGGGTGTCAGTTACGGTGACGTGCCGTCGACTGAAGTCGACGCAGCCGTCGATGCCATAAAGGACGACATTTACGCCAAGGGTCTGTATATGAGACTTGACCGTCTGCTTGCTCCCGACGGAAACGATTACGGGACCCGCGGCGACGCCTGGCTGATATTGAAGGATAATTATCTATGCATATTTGTTGACGTCCAGACTACCGACCTCGTGGAACCCGACGCCGATTTGCAGCAAAGTTCCCCGTGGAGCGTTGAAAGCGTGGAGGTATTTATAAATCCGGGCAATACCGACGACAATGCCAATACCATTCAATACAGGATTGACACAGCCGGCTGGCCGTGTGTATATACACAGACCGGACAGGCTGACTACGGTCCCGATATGGTGGGTAGCCAGTTTGATTATGCGGCGGCAATAACCGCGGGCGGCTATGCGGTCGAATTTAAAATACCGCTGACCGATTATGCCCGGGGTACAAAAATCGGTTTTCAGTTTCAGATAAACGATCCCAATGACGAGGGTCAGGTCCATGTAATGTCTCCGAGCTCGCTGACCGCGTCCAGCTGGACAGCGGAACTCTATGACTATATTACCATCGGCGCGGCGCTGCCGGTTGAAACCGAAGCTCCCGAAACCTAACCCCCGGCCGAAACCCCCGCGCCGGTTGAGGCACCGGCTGCTCAGACAGGCGAACCGGTATTGATTTCTGTCCTGTCCGTGGCGGTGGCGGCTGCGGTTTTAATGCTAAAAAAGAAAAAAGCATAGTAAAGCATAGTATTGTATGCATACTGCCGGAAAAAGGGTCATGTTTAAAAGCATGGCCCCTTTTTATTGACATATCGACGCAGTCTGTATATAATATATGTTAATAATAAAATAAATCAGCGGAAGTCCTGATAAATGCGGGGGGGTAAAATGTATGACTTTAATAATAGCCGAAAAACCGAGTCTTGCGCGGAATATAGTTTCCGCGATAGGTCCTATGACCCGGCGGAGCGGTTATTTTGAAGGCAGAGGATATATTATCACCTGGGTGTTCGGACATCTCTTTTCTCTGGCCGATGTCGAAGCCTACGGTTCCGGATCGGGGGAACATGCAAGCCGCTGGACTCCGGACGGGTTGCCTTGTTTTCCCGATGAGTATAAATTCGAAATACGCCGTGACGGTGAAAGAAAACCCGACGCGGCGGCGGCGGGTCAGTTTGAGATTATAAAAGCGCTCTGCCTCAGAGAAGATACCGACATAATCGTAAACGCGGGGGATGCCGACCGTGAAGGTGAGATCATCGTCAGAACCACGCTCAATCAGGCATTTGGCTGCAGCACAACCGCCGGGAAAACCTTTTTACGGTTGTGGCTGCCCGACCAGACCGATGAAACCATTGCCAAAGCGCTCTCCGGGATGAAGGACCGGTCATATTACGACAATCTCGCAAACGAGGGTTATGCGCGTACATATATCGACTGGCTGTACGGAGTAAATCTGACTCGTTGGGCAACGCTGAAAAAGGGCAGTTTGCTGCGGGTAGGACGCGTTATCGTACCGATTGTTCAGGCTGTATATGAACGTGACACGGCAATAACGAATTTCACGCCGGAAGTGTATTACGCGGTTATCAGCACAGCCGATACAAACGGCGAAATCATCGAGCTTCAGAGCAAACAAAAGTTCGGAAAGGATGACCTATCCGCAGCCCGGGAACTCTGCGATTCATATAACGGGATTGAAACGGTTGTTACCTCGGTAAGCAGAAAAAAAGAAACGCTTGCACCCGGCAAGCTGTTTTCGCTGTCAAAACTGCAGAACTTTCTCGGTAAAAAATATAAAATGCCGATGACCGACAGTCTTGCTGCCGTACAGAAGCTTTATGAAGAGGGATATGTCACCTATCCGCGGACCGATTCGGAGTATCTTGCCGACGCCGAAAAGGATAAAATCAAAAAAATAATAGATATCATCACGGAAATCGGTTACCCGGTTGAATTCAGGGAAGGCAAAACAATATTCAACGACAGCAGGGTTGAGGCGCATTCGGCTATCACCCCCACCCATAAGATACCCGACAAAAGCAAATTGACGCCCGATGAAGCACAAGTATATACGGCGATATTCCGCAGGTTCGCGGCGGTTTTTTGTGCCCGGCCCTGCGTTGTCGAAAAAACCACGGTCAATATCTCGGGCGGAGAGACGTTTTCCCTGAATGGTACGGTGATAAGGGAACCGGGCTGGACGAAATACGACGACTATACGGGTAAAGACAAAATATTGCCTAAGCTGAAAAAGGGAGACAGAATCAATGTCGAATTCAAACCGAGTCCAAAGCAGACAAACCCTCCGAAACACTATACGATTGAAACACTGAACAATTATCTCAAAAATCCGTTTAGAGAAGATAAAGCCGCGCTGAACCCCGAACCGGAGCCGGATACGGCGGAAGATGAGGCTGAATACAGGGCTGTTTTTGAGGGACTGCAGCTGGGGACCGAGGCTACGCGGACAGGCATTATCGATAAAGCGATTAAGAGCAATTATATACAATTGAAAAAAGATGTCTATAGGATTTTACCCGACGGTGCCGATCTTGTACGGTCTCTGGTATATATGAACATCGGTATTGACAAATACAAGACTGCGGAAATGGGCAGAGCGCTGAAAAAGGTTTATCGCGGCGAGATGACGATAAAAGAAGCGACCGCGCTGGCAGAGGAAGAAATTACCGGGATGTTTACAATAACGGAAACCGAACCGGAAAAAGACACCGATATCGGTTTTTACGGTGATATAATCGGTCGATGTCCGCTTTGCGGCGGTGATGTCATGCGTACCGGATACGGCTACGGCTGCAATAAATATAAATCGGGTTGTAAATTTAATATAGGCGGTGTCATATGCGGTCGTGTTATCTCGGTTTCGAATGCGCGTCTGCTGCTTGAAAGGGGAATAACCTCTAAAATAAACGGTTTTATATCAAAAAAGGGCAAGACGTTTAACGCTGCCCTGAAATTAGTTAACGGAAGGGCGGTGTTTGATTTCTGATAGATTATTCCGTCCGGTTACAGGCTGCCGATACGATTATTTCGCATAAGGAGTCATAATCGATTCCCGCGGCGGCGGCTTCACGCGGCAGCAGACTCAGGGGGGTCATTCCCGGCAGTGCGTTTGCTTCAAGACAGATAAACTCACCCGATACGCGGTCCATTATAAAATCAATGCGTGAATATGAACCCAGCCTGAGTATTTTATGGACCGACATCGCCGCCCTCTGCAGATCCGAAGTCTGTTTGTCGGAGAGATCTGCGGGACAGATTTCCCGGGTCAGTCCGTTCTGATATTTGTTTTTATAATCGTAAAAACCTTTCAGCGGGATTATTTCAATAGGCGGCAGGGCGGCGCCGTTGAGAATACCCACGGAAAACTCGCGTCCGGGTATCATCCTTTCTATCAATAATGTTTTCTCATATTTAAACGCCAAAGACAGAGCAGTCGCCAATTCCGATTCGTTATTGACGATTGATATACCGACACTGGACCCGCAGCTGCAGGGTTTAACGACACAGGGCATACCTATATCCCTGATGACCGAGGAAGGGTCGCAGTCGGCCGCGTCGTAAAGCCGCCATTCGGCGGTCTTAATCCCTGCGTCACGCATGAGGCGTTTTGAGATGTCCTTATCCATTGAAAGCAGACAACCGATAAAACCCGAACCGGTATATCGTATCCCGTAATTGTCAAGCGTCGCCTGGAGCTGACCGTTTTCACCCATGGATCCGTGAAGGGCGATAAACGATACATCGGCAGCTTCGCACTGCTTAAGTACATTTTTACCGATCAGCGACACCGAATTATTGTTGGCGCGTATGATGGCGTCAAGGTCGGGTTCGTGTTCGGATATCGTGTATTCAAAGTCGGGAACGCAGGAAAAATTCGGTTGATAATCGTCGGGAAGATCGAAATAGATATCAATCAGGGCAACCCGGTTGCCCGAACGGATAAGTGAGTTGGCGATCAGAGCGGCTGATGACAGAGAAACATCGCGTTCGGGGCTGAGACCGCCTGCCAATACAACTATATTCATATAATAAGTTATGCCTTTCAGTTTTTATTCGGTTTTTATGATTTTTCTAAGAAGAAAACCTGCCGGATTACGGCTGTTATTATATATTATATTAATATGAAGGTAAATTGTTAACGGTTGGTTTTCCGGTAGCCGTAATATTATATCATAGTGAAACCTGCCGTGTCAATCGCATATAAAAACCCCCCGCTGAGCGGAGAGCTTATATATTGTTTAAATAAGTGATCAGGTCAGTATTGATTGGATTTCCTCCGCAACAGGTCCGACGGCGGTCGCCACCGCGCCCGGGCTCATCGGGTCGCGCAGGGAAGCGATATTGAGCAGTTCCCCGTAACCCAGGCTGCCTCCGGCGGCGCAAAGGCGGCAATAGTCATTCCAGGCGCCCGCTCTGTCTGTTTTCATTCTGCCGTATAGTTCAAACACACATATCTGGGCGATTGCGTATTCGATATAATAAAACGGATATAAAAAGATATGCTGTTTCTGCATCCAGAAACCGCCTGCCTCCAAAAAGGCATTTCCGTCGTAATCACGCCACGGCATATACTTTTGCTCCGTTTTGCGCCAGATACGCCGGCGGTCGGCGGCGTCAGGAGCCGGACCCGAAAATACCATATGCTGATATTCGTCAACCGCAGCCAGATAGGGTATAGATGAGAGGGCGGTCCATAAATGGGAAACGCGGTATTTGTCGGCGCCGGTTAATACGCCGTCTTCTTCTTTGCTGCTCTCGCCGAAAAAAAGCTCCATCCACGGGTAGGTGAAGTATTCCATAGCCATGGAATGAATCTCGTTGATTTCAGCCGTCGATGAGATGTAGCCGGTTATCGTCTGCGCGCTCGACGCTGTATACAGCTGGAAGGCGTGTCCCGCTTCATGTGTAAGTACATCGATATCCGCCGCCGTCGAGTTGAAGTTTGAAAAGATAAAGGGAGCCCTGTATTTGACGAAACCGGTACAATAACCCCCGAGGTGTTTATTTGGCCGCGATTCAAGGTCGAACAGTTCATATACCGTCATAAAATCGAAAAAATCACCCGTTTCGGGCGAAAGTTCCCGGTACATCACCGCTGCCGCTTTTAATATATCGTCGGCAGTGCCTCGCGGCGCGGCGTTCCCGTCGGGGAAAATCAGCGTTTCGTCATAATAGCGCAGTTTGTCCGCCCCGATGCGTTCAGCCTGAGCGTGGAAGAGCCTGTCGCATAAGGGCGTTATAACCGAATGAATTTGTGCCCGGAAGAGGGCGGCATCCTGCGCCGTCCAGTCAAAACGGCTGCGCGCAAGATAAACGAAATCGATGTATGATTCAAACCCGGCGCGGCGTGCCATCTTTTTGCGTATGCGAATCAATTTATCGTAGTAGTTATCGAGCTTGCCGGAGATGCTTTCATACAGTTTAGCCCACGCTTCAAAAGCCGCCCTGCGCTCGGTGCGTGACCGAGACTGCATATACTTTAACAGACGATAAAAGTTGCATTTTTTACCCTGAAAATCAATTGCGGAAACCGCGGCGGTTTTACTGTAGGCGCAGGTCAGTCTGTCTTCGGCAATCATGAGAAAAACGTTCTTTGTATTCCGCGTACGATAATCGGATTCGGTAAGCCGCAGCAATTGGGGACCGAATTCCTTTTCAAATCCTTCGCGGAACCGGGAGGCAAGCAGTGCTTTCATACATTCGCGCAGAGGACCGGTGAGCATGGCAAAGGCGCCGTCGAGGTATTTGATTTCATTTTCATAGAATTTATCGGTCATGTCCATGGTATTGCGCACCGAAGCAATGCTGTATGAGGTTTCGGCTTCATCGATAATGTCATGAGCGGCGATAAAGGCGTCCCGGGCGGATTTGTAATCGGCGGCATTTTTCAGTTTTTTCACCTGCAGCATAAATTGCTTTTTAACGGATTTTATATCGGGACGTTTGTATATGATTTCGCTGAATTTATGCATGGCTCTCCCTTCATATTTATATTTGTATGATTACTACAGTTCGTCCAGGGTCAGCTCAAATGAGGGCAGCAGATGTTCTCGGAACCATACCAGTTCTTTACAGTCCATCGAATCCATGGTTTTTATGATGGAAATCCCGGCTTGACGGAATTCGGTATTTCCGCTTTTTTCTTCCTCGATGCATTTGATATACGCGCATAATTTATCGGCGGCTTTTACCAGTTTGATCAGTTCGGGTTCACCGCCGCAGAGCAGAGGTTCGTATACATCGGTCAGCTCGGGCGGCAGCTTTGAGAGCAGCAGGGCAGCCGAATTCTTTTCTATCTCCGCGTAATTCATACGCATCTGCGCGTTGTAATATTTTACCGGTGTGGGAAGGTCGCCGGTCAAAACCTCTGCCGTGTCATGGAACAATGCCAGAATTACGGCTTTGCCTGTATCATAGTGCATTCCGAAAATATTGTTGCCGATTTCGGCCAGCGCGTGTGTGAGTATGGCTGTTTCGGTGCTGTGTTCGGCAAGATTTTCCTCGGTTGAATTGCGCATCAGTCCCCAGCGTTTAATGTATTTTTGTCTGAAGAGCAGCGCGTAGAAGCTGTTCTGTTTCATTTTGCATATCCTTCCGACCGAATTTGTTTTTATAACAAAACGCTATTCAATTATAGCATTGGCGCAAAAATATGTCAATCGCAATAATCCAAAAATAACAATTAATGAAATTCAAATGAATTTGTAAAACATCTGAAAATTATTATATTGCGATTGGCATGAACACGTAGAAAAAAGCACTCGAAATATGTGCAATATGCACAAAGTCTGGCGCGCGTCGGCAGCCGACGGCGTATATGTATCATTCGAAAATGAGGTAAATATAAGTTACGTCATTAAACGAAATTATAGGGTGATAAAACGAAAAACAAATAATACAAATGAAAAATCGTAATAATAATGGGTAATTAAAATTGACTAAAATACATGATTATGTGTAAAATTGACGTTAATGAATATAAATTTCAAACAAAACACTGATTTTACCGGAGATTTTACAAAATAAAATGATAAAAAACCACCGTGAAGGGGTCTTCGGCGTGATAATAGCATACTTGACATTTATATATCGTTATGATATTATTACATAGCGGATTGTTATCAAATTCTTATTAATTTTAAAAGCGTAAGATAAACAATCGATTTATTATTTTATATCCTGTATTGCGTGTCAGCCGCGCAAGCAGGCAGGGGACGAAAATTCAGTTTATGAAGTGTCCGCTTTATGGTAACCATCATAAAACATTCTGGGAGGAAGTAATTCATGAAAAAATCAAAGTTCACAAAAATGCTGGCATTTTTCCTTGTGACGGCGATTTTATTCGGATCTTTCGCAGCGTTAACGTTATCCGTCAGCGCCGCCGATCCGGAGGAGGAAACAATTGAGACGGATGACAGTTCCGAAATGTTCGGATATACCCGAACAATCGGAGAAGTCAGATCGCTTATGGAAGCAGCTTCATATGCGAAGTATTCGGACAGATATTCGGATATACCCAAAGGATCGAAAAGTATTATAATCGATCCCACGCAATACAACGCCGAAGAAACCGACGCGGAGGTTGAGATATACAAGAACTTCGAAGGTCACACCGGCGATTCCTTGTATATGGCGGATAAGGGGAAGACCACATGGACCTTCAATGTGCCAGAAACAGGCAGATACGCCATGAGAATTACATATTATCCGGTTAAGGGAACCAATACCACAATAGAACGAATGCTTTATATAGACGGTATGCTGCCGTTCTCTGAGGCAAGATATTTTTATTTTCCGCGCGTCTGGGAATATATTCTCACGGAAGACGGCGGTTTTGACATTGATGTAAACGGCAACGACATACGTCCGGTAAGACAGGAAAAACCGAGCTGGCAGACCTACTATCTGCGTGACTGGCTGGGTTATGTTATCGACCCGTTTGAGTTTTACCTGAGTGAAGGCGAACATACCATATCCTTCGAAGCGGCAAGAGAGCCTATTGTTCTGAGCAGTATTGAATTCTACCGTTATGAAGAAGAGGCGCCGTATGCCGATGTGCTGGCAGGATGGCAGGCAGCCGGTTTACAGCCGGTGACCGATGTCGACCCGATTAAAATTCAGGCTGAAAAACCCCAGGAAATTTCCATTCAGAATATGTTCCCCGCCAATGACAGAACCTCGGCCCTCTCGGAACCGCAGGACCCCACTGTTATTACATATAATATCATGGACTTCGGAACGGTCGGTCAGTATATACGTTATGAAGTGGATGTGCCTAAAGAAGGACTGTATCAGATTAATGTCCGTTTCCGTCAGAACTCGCTCATCGGTATGTTTACCTCCCGCCGTGTACGTATAAACGGCGACATACAGTTCCGGGAAGCGAGCCATTGTCGTTTTGTTTTCGGAACCGCATTCCAGTCAGGTCCCTTAAATGACGGCACAACCGATTTTTTGTTCCATTTTAAAGAAGGCAAGAATATCGTGGAGTTCGAGGTTGTTCTCGGCGAAATGACTCACTATGTTTATCAGATAGAGCAAATGATTGAGGAACTGAACGCCGCGTATAAAAAGATACTCATGATAACGGGTCCCGCGCCCGACGCGTACCGCGATTACGGTTTTGACCGGATTGTTCCGGACGCCGTTGAGACCATCGCAAAAAGTTCCAGGGATCTTTACGATATATCGGATCAGCTTGTGGAGATTACGGGGGAACTGGGAGACCAGGTAGCCACGCTGCAGATGTATGCCCTGCTTTTCAAGACGATGGCCGAGGACGAATATGAAATCGCCCCCAACTTTATTACCTTTAAGAATTATATAGTCAGTCTGTCCAACTGGCTTTACGCCGCGCTGGCACAACCCCTTAAAATGGACTATTTTACAATCCAGTCACCCGAAGCGAAGCCTCCCAAGGCGGTCGCGAACTTCTTTGAAGCCGCGTGGTTTGAGATGAAAGCGTTTGTCGGTTCCTTCTTTATGGATTACATTACAATAGGATTCCGTACATCCGAGGATGTGGAATACGATGATACGCTTACCTTATGGGCGACCTCAGACCGCGAGACCTCATTGATTTTGAGGCGTATAATAGACTCCTATTTCACGCCCGATACCAACGTCAGCGTTACCATAAAGGTAATATCCGCCGGTCTTACCGAAGCGATCATGGCGGGAATAGGACCCGATGTATCCTTCATGTCATCGGTGGATACAATCACCTGGGGACTGAGAACGGCTGTTGAGGAATTAAACCAGTTTGAAGGTTATGATGAAGTTCAGTCCTGGTTTACCGACGCGGCGCTCATACCCCTGACCATTTACGGAACGACCTACGGTTTGCCGACAAACATGTCGTTCAATATGGCCTTCTACCGTCTGGATGTGCTTGCTGAACTGGGTCTTGATATTCCGAAGACATGGGACGATCTGTACGATATGCTGCCCGTTATACAGAACAAGCATCTGCAGATAGGCATGCCGGTAACCGCAACCGTCGCTGGTTCGACAGGCGGCAATGTGGGCAGTCTTGCCGGAACCAATATATTCCTGTATCAGAACGGAACCACACTATACGCCGATGACGGAATGAGGGTAAACCTCGACGACAACAAGGCGCTGGCTTCGTTTGAGTCGCTGACTAATTTCTTTACGAAATATTCGTGCCCCGTTGTATGGGATGTTTCACGTTTCAGAACAGGTGAAATACCGTTGATTATAGGCGACGGAATAACATTATACAATCAGCTCATGGGCTTCGCAGAACTGCGCGGACTGTGGGAAATGGCACCTCTGCTCGGCGTTCGCCAGGAAGACGGTACCATAAATTGCACCTCGGTTACGACCGTTTCATCGATTATTATCCCCCGCGGCGCCGCCAATCCCGAAACCAGCTGGAAATATCTCAAATGGTATGTATCGGAACATACCCAGAAACAGCTCATCAACGAGACGATAGCGGTCGCGGCTCCGACAACAAAGGTCAATACCGCAAATATCGGCGCACTGCTCAACCAGCCCTGGACCTCCTTTGAATATGAAGCTATAACGACACAGGTCGATCAGCTTGAGGCAATACCCGAATACCCGGGCGGATATATCGTAGGCGTTTATGTCAACAACGCGTTTATGGATGTTTACAATAACAATACCGATCCTTCAAGCGCGATGCTCGACCGTATACTTGATATGAACAAGGAAATCTCCCGTAAACGCGGAGAGTTCGATATGAAAGCATATGATGTCACCTACGCCGGTTCATATAAAGACCAGATTATAGAATAGAACAACAGAGATAATATTGCTTAAAATACATTGAAGGAGTGATTTTCATATGCCAGACAATACGGCTGTCAAGGAAACCAAAAATGTTAAAGTGCAAAAATCAAGAAAAGAAATGACAAAATGGGAATGGACGCTGCACGAAATGAAGCGTACCCGTGTCGGTTATCTCATGGTTGCCCCGTTCCTGCTCATGTTTCTTGTGTTCACCGTTGTGCCGGTAGCGCTGTCGATACTGCTCAGCTTTACCTCGTTCAACATGTTCCAATGGCCGAAATTTATATTCATGGACAATTATATCCGCCTCTTCCTCGATGATGACCTGTTCATGACCGCCTTTAAAAATACTATGATGTTCGCTATAACCACCGGACCGACCTCGTATATCCTTTCGTTTATGCTCGCGTGGTTCATTAATGAACTTTCTCCGAGGATGAGGGCCTTCGTAACGGTAATATTTTATGCCCCGTCAATATCGGGTGCCGTCTATCTTGTCTGGGGTATAATATTCCAGGGAGATATCTACGGCTATGTAAACGGCTGGCTCCTGAAACTGGGTATAATTTCGGTGCCTATTATATGGTTCAAGGACGCGAAATATGTAGTCGGGTTATGTATCATGGTTGCTCTCTGGACCAGTCTGGGTACCGCCTTCCTTTCCTTCATTGCCGGTTTGCAGGGTATTGACCGTCACTTATACGAAGCCGGGGCGGTTGACGGCATTAAAAACCGCTGGCAGGAACTGTGGTTTATCACGCTTCCGACAATGAAACCGATGCTGATGTTCGGCGCTGTGCTTGCTATTACCGGTTCCTTCGGATTTGGCGGTATCGTAACGGCACTGTGCGGCACGCCTTCGGTCGACTATGTAGCCTGGACGCTGACGCATCATCTGCAGGAATACATGACAACACGTTTTGAGTTCGGATACGCATCCGCGATATCGGTTGTGCTGTTCCTGATTATGTTCGGCGCCAATATCGGGATACAGAAATTACTATCAAAGGTGGGACAATAACGATGAAGAAACTGCGAGTCAGAAAACACGCTGTAGTTCTCAACCGTTCGGTTGCCGGCGACGGCGGGATTACATTTATTCTTGTCATAATGGCAATATTCATGTTTTTGCCAATGTGGTATCTGATTGTAAATTCGTTTAAGCCGCTCGGAGAAATGAATCTGACACCTCCGAGATTCTACGTAATGAAACCCACACTGAAGAACTACATAGATCTCTTTACCAATATCAACGCAACCTGGGTACCTATTTCGAGATATATATTCAATACCATATTTATCTCTGTAGCTGCGACGGTGGGCTGTCTGGTATTTGGTTCAATGGCTGCTTATTCCATATCGAAGATCAGATTCCCCGGTTATAATATTGTTATGAACCTGATTATATATTCGCTTATGATCAGCTCGACCGTATCAGGTCTGACAAACTTTATCATATATGTACAGCTGGGGTGGTTAAACACATATACCATCTCGATTGTGCCGGTCTGGGCTTCAACGCTAGGATTGTATCTGGTAAAAAACTTTATGGATGCCAACGTTTCGGATGAAATGATTGAAGCCGCGCGCATTGATGGCGCGACGGAATTCTTCATATATCTCCGCATCGTTATGCCGCTGGTAAAACCGGCATGGCTTACACTTATTATAACCACATTCCAGCAGGTATGGAATGCCGGAGCCTCCGGTTATGTTTGGAGTGAACAGCTCAAGACATTTAACGCCGCCATAACGCAGGTTATCACCGTATCAGCCGGAGCCGGTTCCGCTTCAATCGTACTCATGATGAGCGTTCCGATTATCATGTTTATAATAACCCAGAGCCAGATTGTTGAAACCATGGCTTCTTCGGGCATGAAAGACTAGGAGAGGTGCGGCATATGAAAAAAACAATCGGATTTTCCGCGCTGCTGATGGCAATGCTGCTTATATTCGGCAATCTGTCGGTATTCGCTGCTTCTTATGACACTTACACATACTCGATTGACTCGTTTACCATGGCCTCTCCCCATGCCTATACCCCGGAGAAAAGTGTCAATTCCGCCGCAATGGGTCTTGAAATACCCATTGACGATCCCAAAGATATATTTGTGGATGATTTGTTGAATGTATATATCGCCGACGCGACCAACAATCGTATCGTCGTTCTCAGCGAATATTTTTATTACAAATTCTCCATTTCCACCTTCACCAATGATGAAGGCGTACCCGATTCACTGCGGTCGCCCAACGGCGTGTTTGTAACCGCCGACAAGATATTTGTCGCCGACACCGACAAAAACCGTATCGTCATATTCGACCGTGAAGGTAACTTTTTGAAAGTGCTCGAGGAACCTGAAGCCGATGTCTTCCCCGAAGGTTCAATCTATAAACCGATAGCACTCGCGGTCGATAAATCGGAACGTATATATGTCGTTTCGTCAACCACCTACATGGGTATTATCGTGCTTGACAACGAAGGCGTATTCCAGTCATTTATAGGTGCTCAGAAGGTTTCCGCAAACCCGCTGGATATATTATGGAGAAACTTCCAGACGGCGGAGCAGCGGGCTCAGTCAACCCAGTATGTATCCACCGAGTTTAATAATATCACGATAGATGACGAAGGCTTTATTTTCGCCACAACCTCGTCCATTGACGAAGGCGCTCAACAGAGCTCCATCACTTCAAAAGACGGAGCCTATGCCCCCGTCAAGAAACTCAATACCGCCGGCAACGACATTATGGCGCGCAACGGGTTCTTCGGACCGGGCGGTGAGGTTTCCATCAGGAGTTTTGCCTATGAATCGGATGCGATCCTAGGAGCCTCAAAGATAATCGATGTAGCGATAGGACCCGAGGAGACATGGTCGATAATCGACGAAAAACGCCAGAAGGTCTATACCTACGACAATAACGGTAACATGCTGTTTATATTCGGCGACAAGGGTATGCAGCTGGGCAACCTTCAGTCAATCGAAGGCATCGCATATCAGGGTGACAGAATATTGCTGCTTGATAAAACAGATGACAGTATTACCATATACAACCGCACCGAATACGGCGATATATTAATCAACGCCCTTAAAAACAACAACGAAAGAAACTATGACCTCGCGGTAAACGACTGGCGGGCGATACTGCAGCGCAACAGCAATTTCGACGCCGCATATGTGGGCATAGGCAAAGCGCTTTATCGCGGCGGAGACTGGGAAGGCGCGATGGAATATTTTAAAGCGGCTTATGATACCGCCAACTATTCCAATTCCTTCAAAATGTGGAGACAGGACTGGGTTTCCAAGTATGTTCTGGTCATCCCGATCGTTGTAATCGTGCTTCTCTGGCTTATCGCCAAATTCTTCGGCTATGCCGGCAGAGTCAATAAAACAACCGCGTTGCTTACCTCAAAACGCACCTTCAAACAGGAGGTATTGTACGGGTTCCACCTTATATTCCATCCATTTGACGGCTTTTGGGATCTAAAGCATGAAAAACGCGGTTCGGTTCGCGCTGCATTCTTCTATATTCTCCTTACTATAGTAGCATTTACCTATAATGCGGTCGGACGCTCGTATATATATAATCCCCGGGGCGGATATTCGAGTGTATTTATTCAGATTATATCAATAATGGTTCCGCTGCTGCTGTGGGTAACCGCCAACTGGGCTCTCACAACATTGATGGAGGGAGAGGGAAGCTTTAAAGATATTTTTATCGCTACCGGATATTCCGTTCTGCCTCTGCCGATGTTTATCATTCCCTCGACTATTTTAACACACATAGCGACTGCCAGCGAAGCGGGATTGATTAATCTGCTGGTAACGATAGCCTGGGTATGGGTTGGTCTGTTGCTCTTCTTCGGAATGATGATAACTCATGACTATTCACTTCTTAAGAATACAATAACCAGCATTGCTACAATTGCCGGAATGGCGTTCATAATGTTTGTAGGTATCCTGTTCTCCACCCTGGTGGCGAAAATAATCGGTTTCATATCAAGTATTATAACCGAAATATCATACAGGCTATAACCCGGCCGGGCCGATAAAAGATTAACAGTAAACCGGTAAGGAGAAATTAATGACATGAAGAAATTTAGATTTATTTCCGCGCTTCTGACCTTTATTATGGTCTTCGGCGCCGTCGGAAATCTTTCTGTTCTTCCCGTTTACGCCGCGGAAGCGACGGAAGAGGAGGCAGAACCAATCAATTATCTGACGGAAGTGTTCGCTACCGCCGAAGATAAACTTGCAACTATGGAATTGAAGCTGGATGCCTTCGGGTACGAGCTTTATTATGAAAAGTTTACCGGTGAGGTTGCCTATCGCGAAAAAGCTACCGGACAGATAATGTTTACCAATCCATATGACATTCCGAAAGCGTTTCCGGACGGGCTGTCCTCATCCGATGATACAAAGGCCATGCTGCTCTCACAGCTTATTATCAGATACACCGACAATGACAAGGAAGTTAACTTTTACAGTTATACCGAAGCCGCTGCGAGAGATCAGATAGTTCAGAAAAACATTAAAAACGGTATACGTGTAGAATACACAATGGGACGTGAAGAAACACGTAAACTGGTTCCGCGTCATATGAACATGGAACGTTTTAATGAACTCATTCTGGCATATATTGACGATCCCACCGCGTATAAAAAGATTACGGCGTTCTATACTAAAAAAGATCCAAATGACCCGGAACTGACGGAACGCGCCGTTAAAGAACTGCAGGCGACATTCCCCATAACAACCGAAATGGCTATATATGTGTTTGACCCGTATGCTTCCGAACGCGAGTTGAACCTCATTGAACAGTATATCAAAACCTATTGCCCTCATTACACATATGAAACCCTTCAGGAAGACCATAATATGACCGATTATGAGGGTACCGACCAGCATCCGGCTCTGTTCCAACTTTCGCTGGAATATTATCTTGACGAAGGCGGTCTGACCGTCAGGCTGCCCGCCAACGGCATACGCTTTGATGAAGGCAACTACTCGCTGACATATATCATGGTTCTTCCGTTCATGGGCGCAGGTTCTTCGGATTATACCGGTTATACCTTCTATCCCGACGGCAGCGGTACGCTGGTTCGCTTTGAGGATATACAAAATACGCGCACCATTACCGGTGACCTATACGGTATTGATTTCGCCTACCATAAACTGACCTATAACCACATGGAGACACTCAGACTCCCGGTTTACGGCGTGGTTGAGAATTATAAAGATACCGTTACCACCACCATTGAAGAAGAGATACCGGGATATTACGATGATTACGGCGATTACATCGAGCCGACCATAAAAACAACCCAGCTCAAAGAAGAGGTTGCGCAGGACCGTGGATACCTGGCTATAATTGAGGAAGGCGACGCGCTAGCCAAAATAACCACAAACCACGGCGCCTTTATTCTGCACAGATATAATTCCTGTTACACCACCTTTTATCCGCGACCGAAAGACTCGTACAACCTTGCGGAATCCATTTCTGTAGGAGCCAACGCCGAATGGACGGTAGTGTCAAAACGTAAATACACCGGAAGCTATATTATACGCTTCGTTATGCTGACCGATCACGGTGTTGCCGAAGAGAACAACATTACCGATTACTACGAATGCAGTTATATAGGCATGGCAAAGGTGTACCGTGATTATCTGGAAGACAAAGGGATTCTCACACGACTGACCGACAATGATGTTAAGCAGGATATTCCTTTATATATAGAGTCATTCGGTATAATGGATGTGCTTGACACCTTCCTTAGTATTCCGGTTGTTGTAAAAACTCCGCTGACCACCTTTGAAAATCTGACCACGATGTATAACCAGCTGTCGGAAGCCGGTATAACAAATCTCAATTTCAGACTCAAAGGTTTTACAAACGGCGGTATGAGGCAAACGGTGCCCTATAAAGTCAAATTTGAGAAGAAGGTGGGCGGAGATGACGCTTACGTCGAATTCCTGGAATTTGCCGCGGCTAACGGATTCGGTGTGTTCCCCGATTTCGATTTCATGTACGCCAACCGTCAGAAAGCGTTTGACGGATACAGTTCCCGCACCGACGCCGTAAGGACAATCGATAACCGCTACACACGCAAAAGGGAATATGACTCCGCAACTCAGGGTCTGCGCAGAACCGGACTTATGGCCATCTCTCCCGTGGCACTCAATAAATTCTATACCGCTTTTTCATCGGAAATGGAGAGCCTCGGGTTAAACGGAATTTCTGTTGCCACACTCGGTACAGACCTCAACTCCGATTTCGACAAGAAAGAACCATACAACCGCGAGGACGCCAAGGGATTTGTTACCCGTTTGTTCGATGACATGATTGAAGACTGTGACAATATCATGGTAGACGGCGGCAACGCATATACATTAAAATATGTGTCGCATATACTCAACGCCTCTATAAACAGCAGTAATCATACCTATGCCTCCGAGATGGTTCCCTTCTTTGGCATGGTGCTTCACGGATATATCAACTTTGCCGGACCTCCTACAAACATGGCAGGCGATATCAATTATGAGATACTCAAAATGATTGAGAGCGGAGCCGCGCCGTATTTCACCCTTTCCTATCAGAATATCTCTGAATTAAAGGACGACTGGCAGCTTTCCTCCTATTATTCGGTATCCTATGACATCTGGTTTGATGACCTTGTAACCCGTTATAATCAGATAAATGAGGCGCTGGGTTCGCTGCAGACCAGCCGTATAGACGATCACGAATTCCTCATCGGCGAACGCGTTCCGACCGATCTCGAGATTGAGGAAGACAGAGCCGCCGAAGAAGCGGAAGCAGAAGCTGATGCTGAAGCCGAAGCATTAAAAGCGGAAAAAGACGCCCTCAAAGAAGCGCGTGAAAAATATCTTGCCTCCCTTTCCGGTGAACCAATAGAGGAACCGGAAGAAGTACCCGAAGAACCCGAGGAAGAAGAGGAAGAAGAAGATGAGGATGAAGAATATGTTTAT
>JAQVWU010000234.1 GCA_028709565.1 Eubacteriales bacterium | reverse complement strand
TCAATTATGCCGACACCGGAAACGGTAAAAGAATACAATCTCTGTGACAGATATTAACCCTGATACCCAAAAAGCCGGGCAAAAAGTGAAAAAGTGAAAAATAATATATATATCATTTTATGAAAAAGCATTAATAATATATAATATATAGGGGAGTATAGAGTTGTTCTTCACTTTTTCACTTGTATAATCACTGTTTTGTCCCGGAACTCTGAGGGAACAATAAAATCCCGGCTGTATAAAGACCGGGATTATGTTATTGGGCCTGCTCAGACTATACTTGCGTGAAATTCCTGAAGCGATTTTATGCTTGTTTTGGGTTTGTTCATCATTTCATCCAGCGCTACCGCCGCGGCGTTGGCTGCGGCCATGGTAGTCATGTAACTGATTTTTTTTCTGATGGCTGTTTTGCGTATATATGAGTCATCACTCTGAGCCTGAACGGAACGCGGGGCGGGGGTGTTAATAACAAACGAAATATTGTTGTTCATTATTTCATCCACTATATTCGGTCGGCCTTCATACAGTTTTTTAATCCTCACGCAATCCACGCCGCCTTTTTTCAGGTAATTATAGGTGCCGTCCGTCGCGATAATACCCAGACCCAGCCGTTTGAAAATCCGGGCGGTTTCAAGGGCGGCGGCTTTGTCCTCATCGTTAACGCTGATTAACACGTTGCCCGTTTGGGGGATCATCAATTGCGCGGCTTCCTGAGACTTATAAAAGGCAATGCCGAACGAGTCGTTTATACCGAGTACCTCACCGGTAGAGCGCATTTCGGGTCCGAGAATCGGATCGACCTCCGGGAACATATTAAACGGAAACACCGCTTCTTTTACGCCGTAATAGCCGATTTTTTTATGCTGCAGCTCATCAAGCGGGGACGGTCCGCCGGTAAATTCATGCATGATAACACGGGTAGCGATTTTTGCCATTTGCATATTGCAGATTTTTGAAACAAGGGGCACGGTACGCGACGCGCGCGGGTTAGCTTCAAGCACGTATACCTTATCGTCGGCTATGGCGTATTGCATGTTCATAAGACCGCATACATTCAGTTTATTGGCTATGAGTTCGGTATAGCGGTTGATCGTGGCGACATGCTTTTCCGGAACGTTAAGGGAGGGAATTACGCAGGCGGAATCTCCGGAATGAATGCCTGCAAGTTCGATGTGCTCCATCACCGCCGGCACAAAGGCTTTGCCGTTGTCGGCAATAGCGTCGGCCTCCGTTTCAATTGCATTGATGAGGAATCGGTCGATTAATATAGGACGGTCCGGCGTTACACCTATGGCGTTTTTTACATACCTGACAAGACTGGATTCATCCCGCACGATTTCCATGCCCCGTCCGCCGAGTACATATGACGGACGCAGAATCAGAGGATATCCGATTTCGGACGCTAAAACAATAGCCTCCTCGACCGTTGAAGCCATGCCCGATTCGGGCATGGGAACGCCGATGACGTCCATCATGTGTTTGAATCTGTCGCGGTCTTCGGCTAAATCGATCGAATCGGGACTGGTACCCAGTATTTTGCATCCGTATTTCTCCAGTTCACGCGATAAGTTCAGAGGGGTTTGCCCTCCGAACTGCGCGATAATACCGAGGGGTTTTTCACGTTTATATATATTTAATACTTCTTCGGTTGTAAGCGGTTCAAAATACAGAATATCCGCCGTGTCATAGTCGGTTGATACCGTTTCGGGATTGCAGTTTACCATTATTGACTTATAACCCATTGAGTGCAGGGCAAACGCGGCGTGAACACAGCAGTAATCGAACTCTATACCCTGACCTATACGATTGGGTCCGCTGCCGAGTATCATAACTTTTTTATTATCATTTTTATCACATTTATCACAGACGTCAAAATCCCGGCCTGAATGTGAGCTGTCGGAAAGTAAATCGGTATTATATGTGGAGTAATAATAAGAAGCGTGTTCGGCTACGCCGCTGACAGGTATCTCGTCATATCTTTCTTCAATCCCCAGCGATATGCGGCGTTCGCGTATTTCCTCTTCGGAGGTTCCGCGCAGATTGGCTATATATTTATCGGAGAATCCGTTCCGTTTGGCCCGGGCCAGCGCCTCATTGGTCAGTTCGGAATCTGTCAGCGCGTTTTCCTCCAATACAAGCTCATGCATCTGTTCTATGAACCAGCTTTTTATATGTGTCAATTCGCATAACTGCTCTACCGTGGCACCCTTGCGCAGCGCTTCATACATAATAAACTGACGTTCGCTTGTAGGCGTCACGAGCAGTCTGAGCAGTTCCTGTTTACTCAATTCGCGGTAGTTCTTGGCATGTCCCAGACCAAACCGTCCGCTTTCCAGTGAACGTATGGCCTTTTGCAGGGCTTCTTTATATGTCTTGCCTATGGACATTATCTCTCCCACGGCCTTCATTTGGGAACCCAGTTTATCTTCAGCCTGACTGAACTTATCAAAAGCCCAGCGGGCAAACTTAATCACTACATAATCGCCGCAGGGCGTATATTTATCCAGCGTACCGTCCCTGTAATATGGTATTTCATCAAGATTCAAACCGACGGCAAGCATTGCCGATATCATGGCTATAGGGAATCCCGTGGCTTTTGACGCCAGCGCCGACGAACGCGATGTGCGGGGATTTATTTCTATTACTATCACACGGTCGGTCACGGGATCATGAGCAAATTGAACGTTGGTTCCGCCTATAACTTTTATTTCCTCGACGATTGAATATGCGTAGCTTTGGAGGCGTTCCTGCAGCTCCTTTGAGACGGTCAGCATAGGCGCCGAACAAAAGGAATCGCCTGTATGAATGCCCATAGGGTCGATGTTTTCTATATAACATACGGTGACCATTTGGTTCTTGGAATCACGGACGACCTCCAGTTCCAGTTCTTCCCAGCCGATAACCGCTTCTTCTACAAGCACCTGATTGATAAGACTGGATTGAAGGGCGCGGCTTATTGATGATTTAAGCTCATCGTGGTTGTAAACTATACCCCCTCCGGTTCCCCCCATTGTATACGCGGGACGCAATACAACCGGATAACCGAGTTCCTGCGCGATTTTTTCCGCTTCTTCCAGATTATACGCCGGATAACTCCTTGCCATATCGATACCCAATTTTTCCATTGAGCGTTTAAACTCAATCCTGTCCTCGCCGCGTTCTATGGCGTCGAGCTGAACACCGATAACTTCAACGCCGAATTTCTCAAGCACCCCCGCTTTAGCCAGTTCAATGCTTAAATTAAGTCCCGACTGTCCTCCTAAATTAGGTAGAAGAGCATCGGGACGTTCTTTTTCAATAATTTCTGTCAAACGGTTTACATTCAACGGTTCGATATATGTGACATCCGCAAGATCGGTATCGGTCATAATGGTTGCGGGATTGGAGTTCACCAAAACAATTTTATAACCCAGACGTCTCAGCGCTTTGCATGCTTGTGTTCCGGAATAATCAAATTCACAAGCCTGACCGATAATTATCGGTCCTGAACCGATTATCAATATAGTATGGATATCGTTTCTTTTCGGCATATTCAGTCACCTCTGATTGAGTTTTCTTGATTTTTCGATTGGATTATATTAAATTATATCAAATATATATTTATATTTCATGTTCAAAAGGTTAATAAAACGTAATTATCTTAAATTGAATTGCAGGCGAAACCGCCCCGGATGTCACTTAATGCAGCATGCGGAACGGTTAACTGCAATTGCCAAAACTTTTAAATTATTTGCTCAGAATAAAATCCATGTATTTATTCCAGTCGTAACGGCTCAGAAAATGCCCTCCCGATCTCAAATGATAGCCGATATTGCCTTCATGGAATGTATCGCCGGCTGCAGGTTCGCGGTCTTCGCCTGTTAAACCGTTCATATTTAACAGCGTGTATGCGTCCGAAGCGGCGTGCGCGGCAAGATATTCGGAAAAGGGATCCGCCCAGCTGTCTTCCTTTGCGCATCCGATCAAAACGCGGCGGGGAGCGCAGGCAGCTATCAGGAAATGCTGATCGAATGGCATTTCATGTTCATTATCAATATATGTTTTATAATTTGAACAAAACCAATAGGGGAAATTTTTAGTTATTTCTTTAACACGCTCACCTGTTTTGTCCCGTGTAACAGCGCTTCCCGAACAACCTGAATTGTTTGAGATTACGAATTTCACCCGCGTATCATTGGCACCGCACCATAAGGCGGTTTTGCCTAAACGTGAATGACCGATTACCGCAACATATTCGGTGTCAATCTCAGGGAGTGTGAGCAGATAATCCAGCGCGCGGCTGGCTGCCCAGGCCCACATGGATATTTTACCCCAGTTATATTTCCTGCGGTCATATAAACCGGCAATACCGCCGGCAAAACCGTCATTCGAATCGGAGGCAACATCGGTATAACAAAAGCTTGCCAAAGCGAAACCGCGGTCGGTAATCTCCTCCACCGGCATATATTTATCAGGTAAATCCCGCCGAAAGGCAATGTGTAAAAGCAGGGGCCTTTTTTTATCCGATTTGGGCAAAAACACATTCAGCATAAAAGAAAACTCGGAATCGGGGGTTGCTATTGTCAGGCGCACGGCGTAATATTGTACCTTTCCGCCGTATTCATTTTTATTATGTGATATGATTTCATAGGTTACCGGTGCAGGCGGCGGCATATAACCGTATTCCTCCCGCGCCAGTATTTCGATAAGTTCAGAGCGCCGCAATTCCCAGTTATCGGGGCCGGTAATTTTAATGCCGTTTGCATGGGTTAACAGATCGGGTACGCCCCGGCGTGTAAGTTCATCGTGTATAAACATTTATATACCTCCCGGATTTTTTAGTATCGCGTTAAGCCATATTTGCCGGAAGCTGCCTGCCTCCCAGGATGTGGAAGTGCAAATGCCCGACAGACTGACACGCATCAGACCCGCAGTTGGAGATCAAACGATATCCGTTTATCAAACCGGCCGAAGCGGCAATAGGTGGTATGCATTCGAATATTTTCGCGATTACATCGCTGTTGCCGGTATTTATCTCATCAAGCGATGGGATATGCTGTTTCGGTATTACAAGTATATGCACAGGCGCCTGCGGATTGATGTCATTAAAAGCCAGCATGTAATCATCTTCATAAATTTTCTTTGACGGGATTTCGTTTCGCGCGATTTTACAAAAGATACAATCCATTATAAGAACTCCTTTATGATGTGATATGATATGATATGATATGATATGATGTTATTGGTTTGTTATTGGTTATTATATATTATTATTGTTTAAATATCAAGAGACATTTAACAAAGAATATT
>JAQVWU010000233.1 GCA_028709565.1 Eubacteriales bacterium | reverse complement strand
AAAACGCGAACGTCCGGTTCGAGCAGGACGAGCATTTTAAAAACGACGCCGTGCGTATGGACCGCATCACCGTGCCCGGTCAGCCGTGGTTCGGGCACCTCAAAAAGTTTGTTGACCAGGGTGTGTCGGCCTTTAAGCTGGACGGCGCGTATATGGTCCTTGACCACCCCGACCGCCTTTACGGCAACGGCATGACCGACGGCGAAATGCACAATCTGTATCCGGTGCTGCTCAACAAGCAGATGGCCCGGGGCTTTACCGAGCATACCGGGCGCAGGGCGATGATCTATTCGGCGGGCGGTTACACCGGTATTCAGCGCTACAGCGCGACCTGGGCGGGGGACACCGGCGGGGGATTTGAGCCCCTTGTGTCCATGCTCAATCACGGACTGTCCGGCCACTCGAACACCAGCTGCGATATGGATGTCTTTTCGGTGGAGAGTATCCATTTCGGCTTCCTGCAGCCCTGGTCGCAGCTCAACAGCTGGAACTACTGGCGGCACCCGTGGCTGCTTGCCGACGAGGATAAAGAGATCTTCCGCGATTACGCCAAACTGCGTTATGCCTTCGTACCCTATTTATATACGGCGGCGCATATTGCCAACAGAACCGGCATGCCGGTCATGCGGGCGATGCCGCTGATATATCCGGACGGCGGTTTTGATGACTGCATGAACCAGTATATGCTCGGCGACAGCCTGCTGGTCTGCACCTTTCCGAAGGGGAGGTGTATGACGCTGCGTATGCCTGAGGGCAAATGGCACGATTTTTTCACCGGTGAGATTTACACCGGTCCGGCGGAGATTAAGTATGATATCCCCGAAGGCAAAGGCGGCGCGCTGCTTGTAAAGGACGGCAGCGT
The DNA here is from genome assembly GCA_028709565.1 of Eubacteriales bacterium. Lineage (GTDB taxonomy): Bacteria > Bacillota > Clostridia > Oscillospirales > CAG-272 > JAQVWU01. The sequence continues at coordinate 4,428 of JAQVWU010000233.1, read as the reverse complement.
GATTCCCATGGCTCAGCCGCGCAAATTTATCGGTGACAAGCCCTATGACAGCTATATTCTGCATGTTTACGGCAGGCGGGCCCGGGGTATGCTGTACAGCGATGACGGGATTACGCCGCGCTATCTGGAGGGGGAATATGTCATAAGCGATATCAGCGCGGAGTTGAAGGGCGGCAGGCTTGAAATCAGCGTATCAAGCGAAGGCGGCTACGCCGGAATGCCGGAAGAGGTAACATATACGGCCGTCACCCACGGATTCGGGGCGGAGGAAACGCTGATTGACGGCTGAGGGCGTTAGTTTATTTGCGGGGGGTCAATCATCACGTAATTTTCCGCTTCCCCGAGTTTTTTGACCTGCTCGGAACATATCCAGTTATATAATATCCTGACGGGGGAGTCGGCCGGCGTGTCCTTCGGTATGACCACATAGAAATCGTTTATGTGCCGATATTTTCCGGAGGCGATGGTAGAGCGGTTCGGCTCCACCCCGTCTATTTTAAATATCTTGGAGTTCTTTAATTTATCGCTTTCCATATTTGTCAGATAATAATATACCGTATATCCTATGGCGCCGTCGTCGGCGTCATATTCGGCTATCGCTTCCAGCATACCCAGCATGTTGTCCACTTCAACCGACTCGGTCGGGCTGTCCGCGAGGGGCACGCCCTTTAAGATCAGCAGTTCGAAGAGGGTATGGCTGCCCGAATCGGCGTTGCGTCTGAAGGGCTTTATGGCAGCGTCGACGCCGCCTATCTCGCTCCAGTTTTTAATCTTGCCCGTATAAATATCAAAAACCTGTTCGGTTGTAAGGGTGTCCAGTTTGTTTTCGTCGTTTGTGATAAACACCAGCGCGTCACGGCCGATGGGGGTCATTTCCCATTCGAATCCTATGCCGGCCGCGTAGTCCACAGCCTCCTGCGACGGTTCATAGGCGAGGAGTATGTCAAATCTGCCGTCGGCCAGGGCCGTGTAATTTGAGGTGGTCGAGCCCTCAAATATGATGAATTCACCGGTCCTGTCCCGGTCAATGCCGAGCGCCGCCGCCGTTACCGCTTCGCCGAGGGGCAGTACGGCAAGGGACCCGCCCATGCGGGGATAATTGTCTTCGGTAAACAGGAAATTGCCCGGAGTGTAGCGCTCACAGGACAGCGCGGCTGCCATACCGGCGAGCAACAGCAACAGGGCGATTAATCTTTTAAATCTTTTTGATATTTTCAATTCAATCCCTCCGAATCATTAATCGGTATCATGTATAAGCTTCTTGAACAGCAGCTGCCCCCGGGCGTCGAACACATATGTATATTCACCCGATACGGCGCAGGTATAGCCGCATATAACCGCCGAGTAATCGTATTCGCCGTAATCGGGAGCCGGCGTATTGCTTTCATAGTCCGACTCCGTAGAGTCGGTGTAATTGATTCTTTTATTGTGCGTTGTGAATATCAGCGGCGATGCCGATTCTATTGTCAAATGCGGATATTGGCAGGGGACCAGTTCATTGCCTTCGGTATCAATAATGCCGTATTGATTTTTGTTGTCCGATACCCGCAGCACACCGAGGTCTATTGTTGATATGTCAATCTGCCGGTAAACGGTCGGGCCCAGGACATAATTGCCCGAGGTGTCGATTACAACGGCGCTGTATTCCCTTTTTACGGGGGAGGTTTTTATTGAAAGAGAGGCGTATCCCGAATTGAAACCGTTGAAAAAATAATAATCGGTATCGTCATCGTTTAAGGGATTTCCGCCGGGGGTCATCAGCCTGTAAACGGATACCGGATCCAAAGTATCGGCAGCAACAATAAATAAATCGTCGCCGTAATATACACACGTGCCTTCAACCGTGCGCTGCGGGACGCCGTCGGCGCTGTAGATTACGGTATCTCCCTCCGCGTTTAAAATACCGAACAACCGGTTGTCATAGGCTCTCGGACGGCTGTAATCGACGCATTCCAGCATCCACCCGCCGTCTTGCGGGATGAGCACCGTGTCTTTATAGCCGAATGCGGCGACAAACAATGCGGTTCCGTCGGAAAGCGCAAAGGTATCAAGGTTCGGGTATATCGCGTCGGTTATCACATAGCCCTCCGCGTCGACAAATCCGAAAACGGGATAATAATGACGAAATTCATGGTAGAGCCCGCCTATGTAAGGGATCACCTGCCCGTAATCACCGGAGGGGATGAATGTATCGGTAACGCGCCGGTCCGCGTATTTAAAGCGGCTGTCGTCGGTAAACTTTTCGGACTTCGGTATATATTCCAGGCTGAAATACAGCTCGCTGTCCGGCGGTTTGATGGATTTCGGGCTGCAGGAAAACAGGATTGACGATAATAAAACAAAAACTAAACAATATTTTAATCTCATATCCCCCCTTTCTCTCCTTTCTTTACTTCATCCCTTTTCGGTTATATTGTGCGGTTATTCGATATACAGCTTGCCCGCGTCGGCTGTAGGCGTCGCGCTTTCGTCCCATTGGTGTTTGGTTTCCCGCATATACCGACCGGTGACGTTAAAATACCGGTGGCTTTTTGAATCGTCCCGGTCCTCGCCGAAATAGTCGTTCCATGTGACGTCCACGCAATACCATTCGCCGTTTATGCGCACCATGTTCCAGGCGTGCTCCACCCCCGTGTTTTGGGAAACCCCTTTCACGGAGATGCATTCGATGTCCAGCATATCCATAAACAGCTGAAACGCTGCGGTGTATCCCGTACAGATCGCCTTTTTTCGAATGATCAGACCGTACGGGTTGTCATTGTCGGGATCGGGTTTGGCGTCGGGGGCGTTATTGTTCGCCTCCCGGTCGTAATCGGCCCGGTCGATTATCCAGTCGTGTATGGCCAGTTCTTTTTGATAATCGCTCATATCGTCGTCGATGAGCCTGTCAAGAATCTCCTCGCAGGCGTCAAGCACGCGGATGTTCTTGGGGGACAGTGATGATTTATCGCCGCTCTCCCAAGCCTCCATCAGCGCGGCGGCGTCAAAGACATCGGGTATATTATCCGGGACTTTCGGTTCTTTTGCAGCCGCTTCCGTGTCCGGTTCGTGGGCTTTTACCGGATCTGTTTCGTCGGATTCTGTTATAACCGTTTCGCCGGTTTCTGTAAACTCGGATTCGCCGGCTTCTGTAAATTCGGATTCGCTGTATTCGGAGTCAGGGGCGGGCGTTTCGGTTATTGTATCGGCAATTTCCGGCGGATTATCGCCGAAGCATGCCAAAAAAGCGGCTTCGGCGGCCTGGGGATTTTCGCATATCAGCAGCGCCGCCCAGTTGCCGCGGGCGATGACAATGCCCCTTTCGAGAATTGCCGCCTGGGCGGGGGCATAGCCGGTAAAGGCGTCCAGACGCCGTTCTCTGTATTGGTCAAGGGTGTTTTTTATACTCGCGGCTGCCGCACCGTCTGCCAGCAAAAAAAAGGCGATTTCATCGGCCAGCATCCCGTCGGCGTAATAGATTGCTCCGTCAACGACGGGGCTGCTTTTAATCCCGTATATATCGGAGAAATACTCGGTAAAATAGCCGTCTCCGGGCAGCAGGGGCTGCAGGTCCGATATATTGTCCTGGGATAATATGACCGCTTCGGCTATTTGGCGGGGCGAACAGCGCGTTGCGGTTGGCGCTCCTTTACAGGAACCTAGCAGCAGCGCCGCTGTTATTATTAATATTGTCAGGCGGATTTTATTTGAGAAATGCATCATAGACGCAGTCTGTTATACTTCCTCTCCAGGTCCTTCCCGATGGCAAAAAGCAGCCTTTCGGCTTCGATCCTAAGGGCTTTTGACGGGCGCATCCCGGGACGAATGTTCGGCCACCCGTCAGGCAGCGTGATGATATTTTCCGCTTCAAAGGCGAACGCTCCGCCGTAACCGATGTCGCGCAGGGCGGCAAGGACGGGAATAAAGTCGGTTGTACCCTGATACGGGGGCGATGTGGTCGTCGGCTTTGCCGAAATTGTCCTGGATGTGCAGCGCGGCCAGATTGTCTCCGAGCTCCCGGATGGCTGCCGCCTGGTCCATATGTCTCATATTGGCATGTCCGGTGTCCCAGCAGGCGGCCATAAGCGGATGGCCGACAAATTCGATGAACTCATTCATCTCCGCGGCTTCGAAAAAGAACCATTTGTCCCCCATGTTGCCCTCGGCGCTGTTTTCAATGCACAGTTTTATGTTGTGTTTTTCGGCGTGCGGCAGCAGACGGCGGTAGAAATCACGGTTGACACTAAAATATTCGTTTTTGGCAACACCCGGAGCGTGTCCCGAGTGGACGACAAGGCTGCGCACGCCTGTTTTACCGCACACCTCAATCGAGAGCAGCGTGGCAAGTATACCCGCTTCGTATGTTTCGCCCCTGTCAAAACAGTTCATATCCGGCGCGTGGGACTGTATAAAGGAAACACCTGATATGGACGCGGCCTCGGCCGCTTC
>JAQVWU010000232.1 GCA_028709565.1 Eubacteriales bacterium | reverse complement strand
AAGGGGAAAGATGTGCCTTTATTCAAAGTAAGAGAGGTGTAGCTATATGAAGGGTAAAATCTGTTATGTTTGTGGCAAAGAAGACCTAAACAAAAACGAAATAGGATTGACGAAGAAACTGCTTAACAAAGATGCAAAGTGGTTTTACTGCATTGATTGCCTTGCCGAATATTTAGAAGTAACTACTGAAGAATTGCTTGCTAAAATTGATGAGTTCAAGGCGGAAGGATGTAAACTTTTTGGGTGAAATGCGCGATAGGCTGTATTGATTTCACGCAATAGAATCAGTCACACAGACTATTTGTAATAACGAAGAAATCCATTTGATGGTAGGTGAAAACTTGATTTATGCTGACAATGCTGCTACTACGCGAATATCCGACCGTGCTTTTAAAAAAATGCTTCCTTTTCTGCGCGAACAATACGGCAATGCCTCAAGTCAATATTCCTTTGGGGTAAAAGCCAAACGTGAAATTGAACAGGCTCGGAAAAATGTTGCGAATGCTATTGGAGCAGAACCATCGGAAATTATATTCACATCCGGAGGTTCTGAGGCGAATAGTTGGGTGATTCGTTCTATTTTGGAAACCTATCATAAAGAGCAAATTCATATTATAACATCCGCCATTGAACACCATTCTGTTTTGAACGTTTGCCGTGCGATTGAACGAAGTGGCATAGAAGTCACTTTCCTTCCCGTCGATTATACGGGGCGCGTTTCAGTTGATGACGTTTTGGCAGCAATCAAACCTCATACAAAATTTATAACGATTATGCTTGCCAACAATGAAATCGGAACAATACAGCCTATTGCAGAAATAAGCCGACTTTTAAAAGATAAAGAAATTTTGTTTCATACCGATGCAGTGCAGGCAGTCGGACATATTCCTGTTGATGTAAAGGCCTTGAATGTGGATTACTTAACCGCATCAGCCCATAAGTTTTACGGAGCAAAAGGAACGGGGGTTTTATATAGGAGGTCTGGATTAGAATTGCCACCATTGATTTTCGGAGGACAACAGGAACATGGGGTCCGTGCAGGAACCGAGAACGTTGCCGGAATAATCGCGGCAGGTTGTGCAATTGAAGAAAGTGTCGAGGAAATGGCCGAAAGAACGAATATATTAAGAGCGATGGTTGAGAAGACGGTAAAGGGAATAAAAGATAAAATTCCCCTTGTAAGAATAAATGGAGACAGTGAAAACCAGTTACCAGGAATGATTAATCTCAGTTTTGATAATGTTCCAGGAGAGTCACTTATGCATCTAATTGATTTGAAAGGGGTATGTGTATCGACAAGTTCTGCTTGTAATTCCGGTAGAGATGAACCATCACATGTACTGCTTGCACTAGGTCTATCTGAGCAACAAGCAAAGTCAGCTATACGAATTTCATATGGTAAATACAATAATATAGACGAAGTTGATGATGTAGTAATGGCTGTTTGCGACTCTTACCATAAGATAGTCATGAACCGTTAATTGCTGCCTATATGGTTTCATATAAATGACTCATTCATGTTTATAAAGCGAGGAAAATTCATGGCGCGATGGAGCAGGGAAGAATCAATACTGGCTTTTGCATTATATTGTGAAACGCCGTTTGGCAAGATACACTCCAATAACTCTGATGTAAAGGCTTTGGCGGATAAAATCGGCAGAACTCCCGCGGCGGTGTCTATGAAGATGTGCAACTTTGCCAGGTTTGATCCTGCTCTTCAGGCGCGCGGGGTTGGCGGGCTGAAAAACGGAAGCAAATTGGATGAGGTTATATGGGATGAGTTCCATGCCGATTGGGAAACGCTGATCAATGAGCGTGATATTATACTGAACGGATTGGCTGCGCGACCCGAATCGGACGGCCGGATTTCCCTGCCTGCCGGAAATGAGCGCGTTGAGCAGGTCCGGACACGCGTGAATCAGGATTTTTTCAGGAAAACGTTACTGGCGGCGTATGGGGGCGCTTGTTGTATAACCGGCATAAATGTGCCTGATTTGCTGATCGCAAGCCATATTAAACCGTGGAGGGTATCCGATCCGAAGCGCGAACGCACATCGCCGACAAACGGGCTGTTGCTCAATTCTTTCCATGACAGAGCGTTTGACAAAGGGCTTATGACCATCGATAACCGTTACATAATACACATTTCGCCGCGAATACCGGAGTTGGCGCCGTCCGGAAAAACCGAGGAATGGCTCAGCGCCTGGGAGGGCGTATCGATACATATGCCGGAAAAGTTTTTGCCGGACAAGGCATTTATCGAATATCATAATGACGTCATTTTTCAAAAACAAGCGGGTTGACGGTTGGAATAGCCATTGCCGTTTTATACAAATAAGCGTATAATAATGTTACAAGGAAAAAATGACTTGTCTTTTTTGCGGAGCGCGATTACATTGTGATTGCGCTCTATTTTTATTTTATGAAGTTTAGCAAAGAGCATAGCGTTACCGCGGGACACCGGCTGTGTTTTACGACGAAATGCTGCATACACAATAAAACTCAAACAAAAATCTATAATGAATATTGCAATTTGTTAAAAAACGTGATATGCTGTTAACATGTAATAACGTATCTTAAATCATACCTGAAATCAAATTTAACACTAACTTGGAACTAACTTGGTACTAACTTGGAACTGAATTTGCCGCTGCGAATAAAAAAATGAAATCGCAGATGCATATGAGTTGAAACGACCGGAGCGATTGAAGTCATAAAACACCGGACAAACCAGGGGGGATTGCATTATGCTATATGTATTATACCGGTATGAATATGAGCATCCCGGACTCGGCACGGAGGCCTTTTCTTTTGTTATATTTGACTCAAAGAGGGACTTTCTTAATCACCTGATAAAAACAGTTAAAATAAATGCCAGGACTTTAAGCTACAGGGACGACGATGAAGCGGTGAATAAAGCCGGCAAGGTTTTAAAGGAACTCAAATCCATCCACAAAAATAAATACATAGAATCAAAATCACTGGCCGGCCGGGAATGGACATACGGTCCGTTTCATATAAAGATATGTTTTGCGGAATACTATCCGAAGGCGCTGGAAGGATTCCGTGAATCGGTGCTTGAGGTTGTTGACGTTTTTAAGAAATATGCGGGGCTTGACGGGGACGGGAAACAGGATGAAGATGACGGGTTTTACGAATTATATAAGGCATTTGATAAAATAGATGAAAACTCCACCCGGAAGGAGTTCAATGAAACTTTTACAATGCTGATGGACGGCTTTGTTTATGAAGATGTGTTTTGATTTTCAGCGGCAGATCAACCGGCGAAAAATAAGGACAGGCGGTATGGCGGTTAACCACCGGACAAACATTTAAATCAGGAGAAGTTATAAACCGGACAAACCAGGGGGATTACATTATGCTATATGTATTATACCGGTATAATTTCGGGTATCCCAATCCCGGCACGGCGCGGTTTACCTTTGATTCATTTGACTCAAAGAAGGACTTTTTTGATTACCTGATAGAAATATATGAAATCAGTGTCAGTATTACAAGGGGCTTCATGGGCGATGCGGCGGCGAAAAAAGCCGGCAGGGTTTTGAATGCGCTCATAGCCATCTACGAAGATAAAGACATAGAATCGAAACCACTGGCCGGTCTGGAATGGATATGGGATTCATTTTATTTGAAGATATGTTTTGCGGAATACTTCCCGAAGGTGCTGGAAGGATTCCGTGAATCGGTGCTTGAGGTCGCCGGCGGCATGTTTGATAAATATGCCGGGCTTGACGCGGCCGGGAAAAAAGCTTATGAAGATGATGAGCTTTTCGAGCTGTACGAGGCATTTGAAAAAATCGACGCAAACCTGCCCCGGAGGCAGTTTGGTGAGCTCTTTATAATGCTCATGGACAACCTTGATGATGAAGAGTTGTATTAATATTAAGCGAAAAACATATATTGACAAATAAAACAAACAGGCGTATACGAACTTTTCGTCATAACCTTTGATAATTTGTTTTTGAAAGGTGTGAGGGCATGAAACTGCAGCTTTATTCCAAAACAACCATCGGCAAATGGGCGGCGATTTTAACGCTGGCGTATATCGTGTTAATGTTAATCAAGCTGTTTATCCGAATCCTTCCTCTGCCTTCCCCGGCCATTGCGGTCATAGGTGTCGCCGGAGCTGTAACGGGCGTCATATCGTTTGTGAAAAACAAAGACAGGACTGTATTAACGCTGGTATCCATAGTTCTCGGGCTGCTGATTCTCGTCTGGGTGGCGCTGGAATTCGCGTTTCCGCATTGACATTTAAAACTTTAAACAAAAGTGGCGCTCCGCGTTGACGGCGGAGCGTTTTTATGTTTGGGTCGATTTTTGCTTAACGGTTAAGGGGATTTTGGGGAGTGAAATTATAAAAAGCTCCCAATATGGAATACGGAACTGTGGCGAGGGGGTTCCGATAAAGGTCTATTACTGCTTTTTTAACTTATATCCGGTTGCGGGGATGGTGTTGCGCCGGTAATATTCAGGGTCGGTCAGGTCTGCGTTCTCGAGCAGTTCCACTCTTGACAAGGAGCTGTTGTCTTTGGATTTCAGTACGGTTACGCCCATGCCGGATGTGGATTGTATGGGGTTGATCAGGCTTGTGTTGAATACCATTACTTTATTTATACTGCTGAACACCGCGAGGTCCCGGTCGGCGTCAGACATGCGCAGCCATACCAGGGGCGCGTGAGCGGAATAGGCGTTTTTGAGGACCGGGCGGCCGGAATGCATATTATAACCGACCAGCGCTATTTTCGCGAAGCGCCCGTCGCCGTAGGCAAAGAGCATGAAGTGCTTTCCGGGATTGGCGGGGAGGGGGGCGGCGCAGATATAATCGCCCGATTCGGCTGTTTGTTTATCGGTAATTTGATATGTACGCCGGGAGGTAAAGGCTATATACCGGCTGTCCGGTTTTGTCTTTGGCGCTTGCGGTTTGACGGCTGCCGGCGCAGGTTTTGGCGTTTGCCGTGATTTGGCAGCCGGCGCGGGTTTTGGTATTTGCGGCGCTGTGTCATACATGGGCAGGTCGGTGTCCACAATCCTGAAACGCTGCCGCAGCGAGTCGAGAAAACTGTTATGCGCAGCCGCGTCGGGGTATTTCCATTCTGTGTCGCGGAAATTGCCGTTATGGTTCCAGCTGAGGTTGGCGTGGAGCAGTTCGTGCCAGATAAGAAACTTCAGCGTCTCCCGGGGCGCCTGTGCATATTCCGCGTGAGATTGAACAACGTGACCGCGCAAGTTGAACAGCGCGACCGCTGAAACTGAACACCTATTCCGCCCAG
>JAQVWU010000010.1 GCA_028709565.1 Eubacteriales bacterium | reverse complement strand
TTTTTCTCTTGTCGTATATCTGTTACGGTATTAAGATATTTCAATATGTTTTTCATATAATCAACCCCTTTTTGTTGATTATATCATACTTTTAGTTGTTTGTTAATATAGCGGACCATATTTGAAATTTTGCTATTTCCTGACAGGACCATATTTACCGCTGTGTTTACTGACTGCACCTGGTCTGCTTAGCGTTGTTATTCTGTATAATATAGCCTTTATTAAAACAATTCGTAGTATTTATGTTATTTTTTTAAAGATATTATTGACATTCAAGTGTTTATAAAGTAAAATTATATATATAAAATACAAAGGAGAATGTGATATGAATATTAATGACAGAACAAATTCGTTCGACACCGACGATATCAATCAAAATAAGGTAATCTCCGCGCTTTCATATTTCGGGATTTTATTTTTCCTGCCCCTTGTCGCATGTCCGAATTCCAGGTTTGGACGTTTTCACGCGAATCAGGGATTGATACTCCTGATCCTATCGGCAATAAGCGGTATGCTGAACATAGTACCTATTATCGGCGGTCTGCTTTCGTCGGTTGCGGGAATTGCCGTGTTTATCTTGTTTTTATTCGGCCTGATCAATACATTAAACGGATTCGCAAAAGAGCTGCCGTTTGTAGGAAACATATCTATCATTAAATAAATATCTATCAAACAGACAATCCGGACAATCGAAATATGGTGCCTTCAGATAACAATCAATCCGCCAAGGTCGGTCAGTATTCCGTCATCCAGTTTAATAACGTCAAATCCGCGGCTGAGTACAGCCGCTTTAATATTTTCACCGGAAGGATGGGTCATAATATCACCGAAGAAAGCGATACCTTCCTTTAATCTGCATGAAGCACCCCCGATAAAACCGTAATCATAGCCTTCGAGTGCTATGTTTCCGCTCTCCGTCAGTGTAACCCGACCTCCTAGACCGGAAGCGGCAGACGCAATACGGGTATCGGCGGTTATAATGTCCCTGTCAACAACACAAGCGGAACAGCGGGCGTAACCCTGCCGGACATAAATCGCATTTTCGGCATCACGCAGAATATGCCGGGACAATTTATCGGTACGCCCGATTACGGTATCTCCGATGCGCAGCGCGTTCAGGTATATGTCTTCCGGATAGCGATTGCCCGGCAATCGTTCCTCGGTTATCACCTCACATTCGATCATGTTAAAAAGCGCGCGGTTTTCATTATAATATTCCGTATATGTCAAAAGCGCCCCCGAACTCAGCCGATAAATCAGCATATCCGGGTGCGATGAAACCGGTTCGGGCAGCCGTTTATAAGAGGGCAGCAATACCGGCCGATAACCCATAGACAACAATCGCGACCGTATGGTCCGGTTTGTTTTTCCCCCGCACAGAGCAATTCGTTCCGGCATATTTTCTCCATATAAAAACAAGACGGGAGCGATTTCCCGTCGTATGTTTTCGATTATATCCGGTTTTCCGGCATTGCTCAAACGGCTCTGGTAACCTTGTTTGAACGCAGACAGCGTGTGCAGACATTTATAGTCTTGTTGGTTCCGCCGACGTTCGCCTTAACTTTTCTAATATTGGGCTTCCAGGTTCTGCTTGTCTTGCGGTTTGAGTGAGAAACTTTAAGACCGAACGAAACCGATTTGTTGCATAAACTGCATTTCGCCATATATCGCACCTCCAATTATAAACAATATATTAATCCTGTTTATAACGATATCGCACCCGTTATAAAGTCAACAAAGGATATTGTATCATAAAATTTAATATTTTGCAATAGTCCGCCCAAATAATTAATTAATTATTCTTTTTTGCGCGTCGTGTTTCTTGATTTCCGAACGTTTTATTTTACCGCTCGATGTTTTCGGTAATTCCGAAACAAATTCTATAACCCGGGGGTATTTATACGGCGCGGTGTTGTTTTTTGTATAGTCCTGCAGCGTTTTCTTCAGTTCTTCAGACGCTTCATATCCGCGGTTCAAAATAATCGTGGCTTTGACCACCTGTCCTCTTATGTCGTCCGGGACGGCGGTGACCGCGCATTCCATAACGGCGGGATGGGTCAGGAGCACACTCTCCACCTCAAACGGTCCTATTCTGTATCCGGAACATTTTATAATATCGTCGTCCCTTCCCTCAAACCAAAAATAACCGTCCGAATCGCGCCATGCCATATCTTTGGTATTATATACGCCGCCGGTAAATGATTCTGCCATCGCCTCGGGATTATTGCGGTATTCGGCAAATAATCCGCAGGGACGGTTTGCGCCGGCATTATTAATGACTATCGATCCGATCACGCCGTCTTCGCATTCGTTACCGTCACTGTCAATTAGTTTTATATCGTACATCGGAGCGGGTTTCCCCATTGAACCGGCTTTTATCGGTTCCCATCCGAAATTGGCAAGCAATACCGATGTCTCGGTCTGTCCGAATCCTTCATGAATAGTCAGACCCGACGCTTCACGAAACCGGCTGATCACCTCCGGATTAAGCGGTTCTCCCGCCGAGCAGCAATGACGCAGAGTGGAAAAATCACATCCCGACATATCTTCGGCAATCATGCTTCTCAGCACGGTGGGAGGAGCGCAGAAGGTTGTCAGACGCAGCCGATTGATCGCTTCCAGCAGTTTATCGGCTTTGAAACGGTTTGTGTCATACGCTACAATGACGCTTCCGGCAATCCATTGCCCGAATATTTTACCCCACGCGAATTTAGCCCACCCCGAATCGGAATAGGTAAGGTGCCGTCCCCCGTCCCTGACCTGCTGCCAATAAACGGCGGTGGTGATATGCCCCAGCGGATAAGTAAAATCATGCGCAACCATTTTGGGAAGGCCTGTTGTTCCCGATGAGAAATATATCAGCATGGTATCGTCGTTTGACCCGGTAATCCTGTCCAGTGAATCCGGCGCCTTCTCAACTTCGACGCGCAGATTTAACCAGCCCTCGGGTATATTTTCACCGACAACGGCAACCTGCATATCAGCGCCGCATTGGGGCAGCGCCTTGGTGATCTGTACGATACGTTCATTCTCATCAACGGTACAAATCATCTTGAGCGACGCGCACTCGCTGCGATAGACAATATCTTCGGCTGTAAGCTGAAAGGTTGCCGGTATTACAATAACACCGAGTTTTATTGCCGCAATCATGCAGGTCCATGCTTCGGCGCGTTCACGAAGCATTAACATAATACAATCGCCCTTCTTTAATCCCCGTGAACGAAAGAAGTTTGCCGTTTTATTCGACAGCCTCGAAATATCTCCGAAGCTGTAATGATATTCGTTTAGATCGTCATAACGCAAAAGCGCGGCTTTATCCGGTTCGAGACGCGCGTATTCGTCGATTACATCATATCCGAAATTAAAGTTTTCGGGTATAAGCAGTTTATAATTTTCAATAAAATCATCATAACCGTCGAATTCCGTCCGCTCCAGGAATCTGTCAAGAAGGTTCATTAAAATGTCTCCGTCAGTTGTTTTTTTAATCGTTTTTATTTTTATTATTCGTTTATAACGGTCAGAAAACGCGCCTGTGCACCGCCTACAGCCCTCTGACCGTGTGATATAGCGGGATTAAAATAGATACTGTCTCCGGCTTCCAGAATATGTTCCCTGTCATTCAATATGACAGCCACGATTCCCTCCAACACATAGTTGAATTCCTGTCCCTCATGAGCGACAAGCTCGGGTCCGGATTCCGACGGATCAAGCGCGACTATCATCGGTTCCATTTCCCGGTTAATATAGTTATAGGCCAGCGAAGTAAATTTATAACCTTTATAGCGTTCTACCGATATACCGTTGCCCTGACGTACAATGGTATAATCAGCCATGCGTGGCTGGTCACCCATCAGCAAAACCGTAGGGTCTACATTGAGGACGTTGGCTATGAGATACAGTTTTCCGACCGGAATATCATCGTGACCGTTTTCGTAAGCGTCATAGACCTCCGGCGTCACACCGATACCAGCTGCAACCTCATGGGCTGATATGCCCAGAATCTCTCTCAATTCACGAATCCGGGCGGCTATTTCTATAACCTGTAATAACATAATCACTTCTCCTTGTCAGATTCTGTTTTCTTCTTATCTGTTTTCTTCTTAAATGATATTTTGTTTTCCGTGCCCAGACGCAGACGGTTCATATTGCCTCGGTGCAGAAATATAATTAAAGCAGCAATAATAATCGCAATTATCACATGAAATCCACCGCCCGATATTCTGTAGAGCACCAGCGGATAAATCATCATACACATAACCGAACCAAGCGATATATATTTGGTAAAAAATACAATCAACGCGAATACGACAAATAATATCGCAAAAACAATCGGATCCAGACACAGCACCATGGCTGCGGTAACCGCGACACCCTTACCGCCTTTAAAACCGAAATAAACCGGAAAGACATGGCCCAAAATACAGCCCAAACCCGCAATATAGGCGCCTGTCTCACCCCCGATCATGTGACCCGCAAGCACCGATATTACCGCTTTGAGCGCGTCACCCAGAAGGGTGAACATCGCCGCCGATTTACCGTAGGTACGCAGCATATTTGTCATACCCGCGTTGCCGCTGCCATGGGTCCGGATATCATCCCCAAAGCCCAGTTTCGATATAATAACGCCGAAATTAAGGCTTCCCAGCAAATAGGCTGTCAAAGCGCACAACAGATAACCGAAAATCAACACGGCAATATTCAACCGGTATTTTTCACCGATCAGTCCGAATATACCGAATCTCCATATTTCGGCAAAAGTAAAACCCACACCAATCATCCCCGTCAGAAATATTTTAATTGTTCTATTCGCCGCGCCCGCGTACTATTATCCGTACAGGCGTCCCCTTAAAACCGAATACACCGCGTATGCAGTTTTCTATATAACGCTGATATGAAAAATGGAAAAGTTCCGGGTCATTGCAGAATATGATAAATGACGGCGGTTTTATTCCTGTCTGCGTCATATAGTATATTTTGAGCCGGCGTCCCTTATTGGCGGGCGGTTGTACGCGTGTTGTGGCGTCGTTGAGTATATCATTGAGCATACCCGTTGTTATGCGTTTGGCAGACTCGGCGTATACCTCATTTATATAATCAAACAGCTTGTCAACGCGTCTGCCCGTCCTGGCGGATATAAACAAAACCGGCGCATATGTCATATATGAAAATGCGTTATAAACATCGGCGGTATATTTATTCACGGTGTCATTGTCTTTTTCAACCAGGTCCCATTTGTTTAAAACAAAAACCGATGCTTTGCCGGCTTCATGAGCCAGACCGGCGATCTTTTCGTCCTGTTCGGTTATGCCCTCGGCAGCATCAATCATAATAAGGCATACATCGGCGTTTTCCACGGCGGTTTCCGCGCGCAACACGCTGTATTTTTCAATTTTATCTTCAATTCGGCTGCGGCGGCGTATACCCGCGGTATCGACAAATATATACTTGCCGTATTCGTTTTCAATTCTCGCGTCGACAGCGTCGCGGGTTGTTCCGGGAACATCGGAAACTATCATGCGTTCTTCGCCCAGTATAGTGTTTATCAGCGAACTCTTGCCTGAATTCGGCTTGCCGATAACCGCGACGCGAATAATATCTGTTTCGGGTTCTTCGGGTTCGGTATCCGGAATCAGCTCAAGGATACGGTCCAGAATATCACCGGACCCGGTTCCGTGTATCGATGAAACGGCAAGCGGTTCCCCCTCCAGCCCGAGTTCATAGAATTCATAAAATCCCAAAGGAAGCGCGCCCGTCTGGTCGACTTTGTTGACAGCCAGTATCAGGGGTTTACCGCTTTTTTGAAGCATCAGACTGATTTCGCGGTCGTTGGCTGTAATTCCCGTGGTTACATCGGTCAAAAAAATAATCACATCGGCAGTGTCAATGGCTATCTGCGCCTGGAGTCTCATATGTCGCAGCAAAAAATCATCGGTATTCGGCTCAATACCGCCTGTATCAATCAAGGTGAGCGTTCTGCCTCCCCACTCAATATCATAATAGATTCTGTCACGCGTAACACCCGGTGTATCTTCAACTATTGACACACGGGTGCCCGCCAGTTTATTAAAAAAGGTACTTTTGCCTACATTCGGCCGTCCTACAATTGCTATTATGGGATTACTCATTTTATTACCGTTTTATTCCTGTCCAATCCTGTTCAATCCTGTTCAATTTTATGCCGGCGCGTCATCGTGTCGATCTGATTAATCGGATCAATCGGATAATATTGCCCGGATAAAATCCTCTCCGTTATTTTCCGCGAAGGTAATTTCCACATCCAGCGCCCATTCCAGTTCCGCGGGGCGCATGTTATCCAAAAACAAATCGCCGTCAGCCCTGAGCATAACGGCAGGTAAAATCAGTTTTTTGCCCAATCTTTTACCTGTAAGCTGATTTTTGATATCACTGCCGGTAATAAGACCGGCAACCGTTATTTCCGGACCGAAGAAATGATTTTCAATTTTATAAACGCTGCAGCGCAGGTTATAGCAGCGCTCTTCAAGTTCCGAGACAAGGCCAACGATAAAATCATAAGCGGCTTCTCCCGTCGCTACCGATACTATGCGGCGGCGATTAAGATCATATTTGTCAATATTACGCAGCGCCCTGTCAAATTCATCGCGCATTGACGCGATAAGTCCGACACCGTTTTCAAGCTGCGGATAACCTTCATACCAGCGTCCGGCATGTATGGGCATTCCCGCTTTAATATACAGTTCATCCGCGCAGAAAAAGATCCTGGAACCGTGCTCTGACCGGCATTTTTTCGCAAATTCTTCAACGGCTTTTATTATAACTTTACACTCGTCCGCGCTGTAAGATTCCAGGGGATATAATCCCTCCCTATAGCGGGTAAGTCCCGCGGGAACCACTGAAACGCTTGCTACATGAGGATAGAGCAGCGCAAGGTCGTTCATGGTTTTCATCAGTTTTGCTCCGTCATTCAAATCTCTGCATAAAACAATCTGGCAATTCATTGTTATATTGGCGCGGGCAAAACGTTTCATTATTTCATATACATCGCCGGCATATCTGTTGTTCAGCATTTTAACGCGCAGCGCGGGATCGGTTGTGTGAACCGATATATTTATCGGCGATGTTTTCATCAGTATTATACGCTCAATCTCCGCTTCATCCATATTGGTAAGCGTAGCGTAATTACCCTGCAGAAAGGAGAGTCTGGCATCGTCATCTTTAAAATATAATGTTTCTCTCATTCCGGGCGGAAGCTGGTCAATAAAACAGAAAACACATTTGTTATGACAGGATTGCTTTTCATCCATGAGAAAGGTCTTGAACTCAAGCCCGATATCGGAATATTCACGTTTTTTTATTGTCACATCGAAAAGATCACTGCCGCGGTGTATCTTCAAAGTAACCGTCCGGTCGGTTATATAAAAGCTGTAGTCCAAAACATCTTTTATAGGGTGTCCGTTTATGGATATTAAAAAGTCACCGCGTAAAATACCGGCATTATCAGCTGCGCTTCCGGATATGACATCATATATTTCAACCACCGGTATATCCTTTCTTTTCAGCTTTTAAAATAATAAAAAACAGGGCGTAACCGTTATACGCCCGCAACTCAGATTAAGCTTCTTTGATTTTTATAATTTCCTTGCCTTTGTAGGTGCCGCAGGATTTACAAACTCTGTGGGATAAAATATACTCGCCGCACTTAGGGCATTTGGTCATCCCGGGAAGGTCCAGTTTCCAGGTGTTTGCCCGCCTTTTATCCCGTCTGGCCTTGGACGTTTTTCTCTTTGGTACTGCCATTATTATACACACTCCTTGAATTTTAATGTAAATATATGAATTGCAAATTGAAGCCCGCCGTTAACATATTAACTCAAAGAGCGTTCAATCAGTTCAATCAATTTATCAGCTTATCAGTACAAACATTGCCGGTTTCTTCATCTTCTGTTTTATGAGTTTTATGTGTTTTGGATTGGGTTTCGGATTTATTGTCGGTGTCTTTGAGCAGCGACCTGAGCACTTCAAGTCTCGGGTCCGGTTCGGTGAGACTGCAGCCGCAGTCGCTTTCATTGAGGTCGTGCCCGCATTTCTGACACAGTCCGCGGCAATCCTGCGAACATAAATGTCTTGAAGGAAACTCAAGGTACAACTGCTCCTCCGCGATATCCGCAAGATTCAGTTTATTTTCTTCAATGAGGGCATATTCGGTTATGACCTCATCCGTTTCCTCGTTTTCAAGGCTTTTGGCGACCGCCGCTGTTTTGACGAAATTCAGAACTATAACCTCATCCAGCGGAAGCAGACAACGCGCGCACAGCGCTTTATACTTCATTTCCACATTGAGGCTGAGTTTCATGTAGCCCGACATGTTGACAATATTTCCGATAACCTTCAAAGGTTCGGTCATTTTCGTGTCTGACGTTATATTTTCTTCGAGAAAAAACGAACGGTTTATTTCAATAATATCCGTTTCACCCGAGAGCATCGGGATCATATCAATGATTGCATCACCGGGATTTATTATATAATTACCGCCTTTCGCCGAATACGCCATCGTTAGACGCAATGATGATAAACAAAGCTGATGTTTTTACGTGAATAGTTATATTATAAACGTTTATTTTTTGATTGTCAATAGCGCGCGCCGATAATTTATTATTTTTTATTATTTTTACATTTTTAACTCAGTTTTTTAATTTTTATTACATTGTCCTGCCGATAATAAAGTTAGCAAACCTCATTGACACATTGACACATAGAAAATCCCGTGGTATAATCACAGCAGTCAGGAAACCCGCAATAAACTATAAACAAAGAAAGGTCAAAAAGATGAATAAATACGGTTTCAATTTCTTATGGATGTTTTCACGCAGCCCCCATAAACCTCTGCCCGAAGAACCCTGTCTTGATGAACTGGATTTTATTGCGTCCGAAGGATTTAACTTTGTCAGGATTCCTATGGATTACCGTTATTGGACCGATAATTTCGATTATAAACATCCCGACGGAAAAATACTTGCATACATCGACCGATATGTCGAAGCAATAAACAGCAGGGGACTCCACTGCTGTATTAACCTGCACCGCGCTCCCGGTTATTGTATAAACTCACCTCAAACCGAACGTCATAATTTATGGAGGGACAGTGAAGCCCAGGAAGGCTTTATTTATCTGTGGCAGATGTTCACCGAGCGTTATAAAAGCATCGGCTCGGATAAGCTTTCCTTTGACCTTGTTAACGAACCGGCTGACCGCAGCCCGTCCCATCCGTGCACACGTGACGACCATGAAAAGATAATACGCCGTACAATCGCCGCCATCCGCAATCTGGACCCGTCCAGAGAAATTGTCATTGACGGATTCGACGGCGGAGGAAGCGCGCTGCCCGAACTGGCGGACGCCGATGTAATTCACAGCGGACGCGGTTATGAACCGTTCCAGGTTACACATTTCAAAGCGGAGTGGGTCGGACACCGCGGTGAATGGGTAATGCCGGAATATCCCGGAGAGGTCTCTCCCGGCAATATAAAAAACATTGATACCCTGCGTGAATATTATAAACCCTGGATGGAACTTGAAAAGCAGGGAGTAAAGGTACACATCGGCGAATTCGGCTGTTATAACAAGCTGTCAAACGATCTTGCCCTGCGGTGGTTTAAGGACATACTGACAATATACCGCGAGAACAACTGGGGTTATTCCCTGTGGAATTTTAAGGGCGCTTTCGGCGTCGCCGAACACGGCAGACCCGATACCGTTTACGAAGATTACCGCGGTATCAAAATAGACCGGGCTCTGCTTGACCTCCTGAAAGAAAACATGCGCTTCGATTGATTTCGATTTATTTCTATAATTCGATTGAAACAGACAGACACCGGGTCAGAGGGCATCGCGCAGGTATTTCATTATTTTCTTTTCCTCACGCGATACCTTAACCTGGGTAAGACCCAGCAAATCACCTGTTTGCTGCTGCGAAAGTTCACGATAATACCGCAAAACAATAATTTTCCTGTGCAGCGGCGACATCGACCGTATCGCTTCCGCCAGGGCAATCTTATCGGTCACGGCGTCAACTTCATTTTCATCCGAGGCAATAATATTCCCGAGGGTAATGCCGTCGTCATCCCCCACGGGTTCATTTAACGACCGTATCGGACTCTGCGCTTCCATCGCCGTCACAATTTCCTCCGGTGACGCTTCGCACAGAACCGCCAGTTCGCTAATCTTCGGTTCGCGTCCGTGCTCCCTTAAAAAAAGTTCCCTCTGTTTCATAACATTTACGCCCTGTTTTTTGATTCCGCGTCCCACCTTAATCGGACCGTCATCACGCAGAAAGCGTCGGATTTCGCCGATAATCAGGGGCACGGCATAGGTAGAAAAGGCGGTATTATATGAAAAGCTGTAGCTGCGCATAGCTTTAATCATACCGATAACGCCTATCTGGATCAGATCTTCATATTCGACGCCCCTGTCACGGAAGCGCGCTGCGATATTTTTCACCAGGCCCATATTAAGTGAGATAAGCTCGTCTGCCGCGCTTTCGTCGCCTTCACCTATACGACGAAGCAGATCGGCATTTTCAGCAAAAGAATTACCGGTCACCCGATGACAACCGTTTCGTCATAGTCACAAGGGTACCTTTCCCTAAGCGCGATGTAACCCGGAGCTTATCGGTAAAACTTTTCATAATGGTGAAGCCCATACCGCCCCGTTCTCCTGTCGTGTCGGTGGTAAAGAGCGGCTGCATCGCCGCCCTGACATCCTCAATCCCGCATCCCTTATCGCGCACCGCTATCGTTAATACACGGTCATATGTATAACTTACCGTCAGGTAAACGGTTCCCCCTTCATTTTTATAACCGTGAACAATGGCGTTTGTAACCGCCTCCGAAACAGCGGTGCGGATATCGGCAAGTTCGACAATTTCGGGGTCCAATTGAGCCGCAAACGCCGAAACTGTCTGACGCGCCCAGCTTTCATTTATCGATTTCGCGCTAAATTGAGCGCGAAAAACATTTTGTACTTTAGTTTTCATGACAGGCTCCTCTTTCTATCTTCCTGTTTTTTATCTGCATTATCGGGCTTTGTCGGTTTTTCTTTTTTTTCTATTTTTTCAATCGGTATAAATTTTTCAGCTCCGGACAGTTTGATGATTTTCATAATATCATCCGATAAACCGCGCAGCGTAAGTTTCCCCCCCATATCCGTAATCTTCGTGTATCTTCCGAGTATCAGGCCGAGTCCCGAACTGTCCATAAAATCCACGCCGCCGAAGTCAAGCACCACCTGTTTGACACCGCCCTTATAGAGTTCTCCGTCTATTTCTTCACGTATTTTGCGCACCGTGTGGTGGTCTATGGATCCGCTGAGGCGTATATTCAACACACCGTCCGACATGGAAATGGTACATTTTAATTTTTCCATATTTTTTTCCCTTATAATCTATAAGCAATATTCTTTCCGCAATAAAAAACTCCCGTAATGTATAAACCTACATGTCTGTAAGAATTATACATTACGGGAGTTGAAATTTTTGTCAGATTACGTATGTGGCTTTTATTTTGTCTTTACTTTACCGCGTCGCTGTCATCGAAAGCGTCTCCGCATTCCGGACAGAATTTCGGGGGTTTGGTTTTTTCTTTCGGTTCCCAGCCGCATTTGTCGCATTTATAAAGCAATGCCTCCGGGGGTTTGCGTTTTCCGCACTCACCGCAAAATTTGCCTTTGTTCACGGATCCGCAGGAACAATGCCATCCTTCCGCTTCCGCCGGTTTGGGTTTTGCCTTTCCGCATTCGGCGCAGAACCTGCCGGTGTTTGCCGCTCCGCATTCGCATTTCCATCCGGATTCATTATCCTGCTGTGGTTTGGGCTCCTGTTTCTGACGGTTTTTGTCCTGCTGCTGTCCTATGGCAAATAAATCGCCCGTGTTCGCACCGCCCGCCTGAGACGCCATATTCATGCCGGCAAAGGCCATCATGGGACCGGCTCCTTCGTTCTTTGCCGCGGCAACCATCGCTTCCGACTGAGCTCCGACAAGTGAAGCGGCAGCCATTGTCGGGTCGCGCATTACGGCGCTGCGCTGCAGCTGCTTAATCAACGCTTCGTCCTCCTCGGAAGCCTTGATGGAGCTGACACCGAATGAGGCGATGGAGAGGCCTCGCAGCTCTGTCCATTTTTCGGACAGCACCGCGTTTAAAGCGTCGGCAAGTTCCATGGTATGACCCGGTATTTCGCTGTATCGCACACCCATCATAGAGATCTTTGCAAACGCCGGCTGAAGGGCGGTCATGAGCTCCGACTTCAGCATGCCGTCAATTTCCGACCGGTTATATGATGAGGCAACATTTCCGCTTACATTGGTATAGAACAGCAAAGGGTCGACAATCTTGTATGAATATTCGCCGTGACAGCGTATCGCAATGTCAATGTCCAGATTTATATTTTTGTCTATTACCCGAAACGGTACCGCATTGGGCGTGCCGTATTTATTGCCGACAATTTCCTTTTTATTGATATAGTAAACCCGCTGATCCTTCGGCGCTTCGCCGCCGAACGATATACGCTTGCCTATATTTTTAAAGGTTGCCAGGATATTTTCGCTCAGATCGCCGTAAAACAGGCTGGGTTCGGTCGATGTATCGTATAAAAATTCGCCCGGTTCGCCCGAAAATTCCACTACTTTGCCTCCGTCGACAATAATCATAAACTGACCTTCATTGACGGCAACAACAGACCCGTTTGATATTACATTATCATCGCCTTTTCTGTTTGCCGAACGGCGCTCGTTAAATTTTTTGGCGCCTTTTGTTACCAGAATATCCGGAGGCAGCGATTCGCAATAAATATATTCGAGCCACTGGTCGGCAAGCACGCCCCCCGTTCCTCCCAAAGCCGCTTTAACAATACCCCCGTCGAGAATCGATTTAATTAAACCCATAATAGCTCCTTTAATAAAATTTTATTTTTCTGAGTTTATATGTTTATGCTACGGCCGCTCTATCGCTGGACTCTTCCCGAACCGCTGCCCGACATAAGCGATTCCACCTCGGCTATGCTCACAAGGTTGAAGTCGCCCTCAATGGTATGTTTGAGCGCGGAAGCCGCGACGGCAAAGTTAATGGCATATGTGTTGTCTTTATCCGAGAGCAGCGCATATATAAGCCCGCCGCCGAATGAATCCCCCCCGCCGACGCGGTCGACTATATGGATGTTATATGTCGGGGAAAAATAATATTCATCTGTTTTGCTGTCATACAACATACCCGCCCAGTCATTATCGTTTGCCGAAATGCTTATACGCAGTGTGATTGCGATTTTTTCACAGCCGAAGCGTTCCGCAAGCTGAGCGGCCACACTCCTGTAAGCGTCATGACTGACAATGCCGCGGTCGACATCGGTATTTTCTGCTTTTATACCGAACACCATATCCGCGTCTTCTTCATTTGCTATGCACAGGTCGACATATTTCATAAGCTCGCCCATGACTTGCCCGGCTTTTTCCGGGCTCCACAGATTTTTACGGTAATTCAAATCACAGCTTATTTTAATCCCGGCGGATTTTGCCGCGCGGCAGGCCTCCAGACAGCAGAGGGCCGCGCCGTCACTCAATGCCGGTGTTATACCCGTAAAGTGAAACCAGTCGGCACCTTCGAAGATACGCTCCCAGTTAAAATCGGAAGCCGACGCCTGCGCGATAGCCGAATTTGCCCGGTCATAGATAACCTTTGACGATCGCTGTGACGCGCCCTTTTCCAGATAATATATCCCGACACGTGAACCACCGCGTATGATTTGCGAGGTATCGACACCGTAACGGCGCAGCATATTTATTACCGACGTTCCGATTTCATGGGCGGGTAATCTGGTGACAAACGAACTTTCAATACCGTAATTGGATGTCGATACGGCGACGTTCGCCTCAGCTCCGCCGATATTGTAAACCAGTGACGAAGTTTGGGCGAAACGCTCATACCCCGGCGGATTCAGACGCAGCATGACTTCGCCGAAACAAACTACTTTCATAATGACTACCTCTTTCATATTATAAGTATAAATATTATAAGCATACAATTGTTTTTTTGTTTTTATATGTTTTCCGACATCGAATGGCATCAAAGTCATAGAAATCGATTTAACTAATAATATAGCCAATGATATACTTGATTTAATTGATTTAATTGGTTTAATTGATATATTGGAATTGGGTATATTTCTTAATTATATATTATATATCATGTTTGAGCATTATATGTATTTTTTTTGACCAAAATGTTACATTATTGTAAAGATGCAGATTACATATTGACTTATACTAAAAAAAATGTCATAATGAAGACACAATATTGAGGAGGTATAACTTATGTCAAAATTTACAAAAGCTCTTATCGCATTTTTGTTAATGTCTTGCTTATTGATAACGGCAGTCCCCGCTTTTGCAGCGGATGACGAAATTGCCGAAGAAGCCGTCGAAAGCGCCGAAGAAATCGGCGGTTACGCTTACTTATCGGTTGATTTTGAAGGCCTTGATGAAGTTCCTTTTACCGGCAACAATGTCGAAAACCTTTCTGTTGCGGACGGTGTCTTTTCGGGCACATCCACAGGCGACGATCCCCATACACCCTATACACCGGGCGTAGATTTTCCTGCCGACAAAGTAGACTACATAATAATCAAGCTTGACGCAGAATCAGAAAGTTCCGCTTTCCAGTTCTTCTTCACCACCGATTCCATCGGCTGGAGCGAAGCCGCTTCGTTTAAATATGATTTCGCTGAGGACGAAGCAGATGAAGACGGATATGTAACTATAGTTCTTGAGACCGCAACCTGCACCGAATGGAAGGGTACAATCACCGGATTCAGACTCGATCCTTTCTCCGCAACCGGCACCTTCGCGTTTGACAGCATCGTATTCTGGAGCACCGACACAAACATCGCTACCGTTAATTTTGCCGATTACGACGAAGTTCCGTTCGGTCCCAGCGGTGACGTCGTACAGATGTTCGTTGAAGACGGTTATCTTTACGGCGAATCCGCCGGCGGTGACCCCTACATGAATTTCACAGGTACATTTGGTCTTAACGCGTCCCATATTGGCGCCATTAACTTCAGAATGAAGGCATTCTCCGAAAGCTCCGCTTTCCAGTTCTTCTTTACAACCGAAACAATCGGCTGGAGCGAAGCCGCTTCCTTCAAAGTTGATTTATCAGAATGCAGAAAAGATGCTTTCGGTTGGATTTATGTTGAAATAGATACATCGGTATGCGCAGAATGGAAGGGCACGATAACCAATTTCAGACTTGACCCGTTCTCCTCAGTCGGTGTATTTAAATTCAGTGCCATCAGTTTTGACGCTGCCGTTGCCGAGATTCCCGAAGCACCGGAAGCCGCCGTTGTTATAGCTCCTCCCAAGGTTCCCGCGCCTGTATTCGATTACGGCATAATGCTCTATTTTCTCTTTGATGATCTGCCTGTAGCCCCTTAAACAACAGGTTGCGCAATATCATCGTAATTTAAAAATGTATAACCTCCCCGTCTGTGGCAATACTTTTAATGTATTGTACAAGCGGGGAGGTTTTGTAATTGTATTATAACAAAGTCGAAATTTGCGGAGTAAATACTTCGAAACTTGCCACATTAACCGCCGAAGAGAAACGTGAACTGCTGCTGCGGACCAAGGTCGGCGATACCGAAGCACGTAGAAAATTGATTGACGGCAATCTGCGGCTGGTATTGAGCATTATACAGCGTTTTATAAACCGAGGTGAAAATTCAGATGATCTGTTCCAGGTCGGATGCATAGGTCTTATTAAAGCCATTGATAATTTCAACACCGATCTCGACGTTAAATTCTCCACATACGCGGTACCTATGATAATTGGGGAAATACGCCGATATCTGCGTGACAATAACTCCATACGCGTAAGCCGTTCGGTTCGAGATCTGGCCTACCGGGCGCTTTCGGCAAGAGAATTGTTGTCCCGTACACTGGGGCGTGACCCTACCATTGAGGAGATAGTAAAACATCTGAATGACAACGGTACAACAGGGACCGTCGAAGAGGTCAATGATGCGCTCGAAGCAATAATAGAGCCCATATCGTTATTTGATCCCGTATGGAACGACGGTTCTTCGGATTCGATATATGTCATGGACCAGATCAGCGACACACAAAATACCGACGAAACCTGGATTGAGGATATCGCGTTAAAAGAGGCATTAAAAAAGCTTAATGACCGTGAACGATCTATTATAGACATGCGATTTTTCCGCGGACGTACACAAATGGAAATTGCCGAAGAAATCGGCATATCGCAGGCGCAGGTATCACGACTGGAAAAAGGAGCGCTTGAAAGAATCAGAAAGCAACTTTAGTATATAACAATTAATAAAAAACATTCAGGGACAAGCATTAATCGTCCCTGAATGTTTTTTATTAATCTTTGGTAGCCCTGAGAATATCACACGCGGGCGCGGGGATTCTGCCCAGATGATCGGGTCCGACATTTAAAAGATAATTGATGCCGCGTTCATTTAAATGACGGCGTATGCGCCGAACCTCGTCTGCCTGTTTCCATTCGACATCAAATGCCTTATACCCCCAGGTCCTGTTTAAGGTTGCAGGACTTTCATATAAGCCGTCATGCATATACTCGTCGGGTATCTCATTATCACCCCATGATCTGTAATCGCCGAGCTTGTTGCCCAAACGCGAATTAACCAGGCAATCGGGCTGATAGTGTTTTACCATATCATATAACTCCCGGCTCTGTATTTCAGTAAGGGTCGCCGGGGTATCAAACCAGATAAGGCACAGGTCACCGTAATTGGTAAGGATTTCCTTCAGCTGGGGTTTTATCTTCGATTCGTAACAGCGGGTATAATCTTTATTGTCATTATCCGGATAATCCCAGTCATTGGTCCAGCTCATGCCGGCATTGGTATGACCGCGTGTATATCCGCCTCCGTCAGGTTCATGCCAGTCAAGATCCTGAGAATAATACAATCCTAATTTAATGCCGTGCTTATAACAAGCTTCCGCAAGCTCCGCTATTACATCCCGGCCGAACGGTGTGGCGTCACATATGTTATATGCGTCCGCTGCCGACCGAAACAGCGCAAAACCGTCGTGATGTTTTGAGGTTACCACCATATACTTCATGCCGCTGTCCCGGGCAAGGGTAACCCAGTCTTCCGCGCGGAATTCAATCGGATTAAAGGCGCCCGCGAGTTTTCCGTAGGTTTCATTGGGAATCCGGAAATATGACTGAGACCATTCCCCGATATAATCCATGCGCCGTCCTCTCCATTCTCCGCCGATGAGCGCATACAGACCCCAGTGTATCATCATACCGTAACCGGCTTCACGGAACCATTGTTTATTGTTCATTACAGTCTAATCCTCCTTTGATTTTAGAATTCTTTCGGTTTCAGCTTTATTACTAATATATTATAGCGTTTGTTCCAGCAATGTCAATAATAATCTTGACATTGTCTTATTAATATTGTATAATGGAACGAGGTGAAAAAGATGACACTGGCCGTTAATATCGGAAATTCCCGTATTACCTTCGGTTTGTTCGACAGAGATAAACTAATATACGATACGGCGCTGACCTCCGATATCCGCCGCTGCAGCAATGAATATGCCGTCCTGATTGACAGCGTGTTTAAATCCAGAGGCAATGAAATTGATATATCAAAAACCGAAAACATAATAATATCATCGGTTGTACCCGCGCTTACAGCGGTTATTGCGGCAGCGATTCAATCCCTTACCGGTCAAAAGCCTTTATGCGTTGAAGCCGGCATAAAAACGGGGCTGGACATTAAAATAGATTATCATACACAGCTGGGCGCGGATATCGTATCGAACACATCAGCCGCATTTGATATTTACAAGCCGCCTTTCGCGGTGATTGATCTCGGCGATGCCACTACCTTTACCGCGGTCAATAAAAACAACGAATTATGCGGTGTAATTATATCGGCAGGTCTGCGCATGTCTCTTGACGCGTTGGCTTTGAATACTTCGGAATTGCCTCAGATTTATCCCGCGGAACCAAAATCCGTTTTAGGGAAAAACACCGTTGATTCAATGAATTCCGGCGCGGTTTTCGGACACGCATGCATGATTGACGGTATAATAGATAAAATAAGCATGGAGCTTAACACAGGGGAACTAAATATCATAGCGACAGGTTTTTGGGCGGATATATGCCTTCCCTATTGCAAACACGATATGAAATCCGAACCCCTGCTTACATTAAAGGGATTATATAAAATATTCAATCATAATTACAGAAACTACAGAGCATACAAACGATATAATCAGCCCTGAGGCTGTTATAAATATAATGCGTTGCACCCTAATCAGGGGCGACAGCAAGGAGTAATTTTTATGATAAACTCTATTCAGGCAAGACGCAAAAAGACACATTCGATGGTTCAGCTCGCAATACTCTCAGCCATTATCGTAATAATGGCATTTACCCCCCTCGGTTATTTAAAAATCGGGGTTGTTTCGATAACCTTTCTGACACTGCCCGTATCTTTAGGCGCAATTATAGGGGGAGTCGGTTACGGGGCGGTATTGGGTGCCGTGTTCGGAATGACCAGCTTTTTACAATGCTTCGGATTTGACCCGTTTGGCACAATACTGTTCGGAATCAATCCCGTTTATACCTTTATTATGTGCATGGCACCGCGTATTATAATGGGCATTCTGGTGGCACTAATCTTTAAGGCTCTGTCAAAAGCTGATAAAAAGCAGCTCATAGCCCATGGCGCCGCGAATCTGTCGGGAGCACTTCTCAACACAGCGCTTTTCATAGGTTTGCTTGTGCTGTTTTTCGGTTCGGAATCATCCGTTTTAGCGGCTCTGGGCGCGGACAGTGTATTAACGGCAATCGGGGTGCTCTTGACATTCAACGCGGTTATCGAAGCCGTTGTATGTCTTTTGGCAGGTAGCGCGATAAGCAGCACGGTGTGCCACTTCATAAAAAGGAAAGTGTAAATGCCGATTTATAAATATGAAACTCATTGCCATACATCGGAAACCTCAAGGTGCTCCGCGATAAACGGAACCGACCTTGTCGGGTATTATCATTCGCTCGGTTATTCGGGGCTCTGCATAACCGACCACTTTTTTAACGGAAACACCACCGTACCCAGGGATATAGCCTGGGATAAACGGGTCGAAATGTTTACCGAAGGCTATAATAACGCGGCTGTAGAGGGAAACAAACTCGGAATTAACGTCTTCTTCGGCTGGGAATATTCACATCAGGGCGCTGACTTTTTAACATACGGCTTATCCAAAGAGTGGTTGTTGTCAAATCCCGACCTCATGAGCTGGAGTCTGAATGAATACCTTGACCGTGCACGCTCGGACGGCGCATTTATAGTCCACGCGCACCCCTTTCGTGAAGCGGGTTATATCCCGATGATACATTTAAATCCCGGCCGCGTAGACGCCGTTGAAATATATAACGCCAGCATGACCGACGCTGTTAATCAGCGGGCGCAGTGGTATGCCGAAAGTTATGGTCTGAAACTTTTTGCCGGATCCGATATGCATTCGGATCAGCGGCTGCGTTTATGCGGTATTGAATCGGAAGTTTTATTTTCCGACATATCGGAATTTACGCAGGCTTTTAAAAGAGGCAGCTATAATATTTTTGACTTTCATATATAAGCCATAAACCGATAAAACATATCAAAGAGCTTTTTCGTACAGACGGAAAGGCTCTTTTTTTAAACTTTTATATTACAGATACGTTTCCGGTTCACGGTTATTTATCCGCATCAACGGCATAATACCATGTGTTTATCGTTGATTGTTTAACTCATGATTTCTTTTTATTATATTTATTATTAATTCTTTCTTGACAAATGATGAACATAATTATATAATTAACACATGATCCAATATAAACCGCACGGTTTTTCGTACTGTTTTTACAGAATGTCAATTCGGATAAAGGAGGTTAATATGGCGTTAAAGGATTTTTATGATAACATACCGACGCTCAAATCAGACAGATTAATTTTAAGGCCTATTGTTTCGGATGACGCATACGATTGGGCTGAATTTACCTCCGACAGCGATATATATAAACGTTGGGGTAAAGACTCAGACGGCAGCGAAATAAACACCAAAACCATATTTGCAGAGGTTCAGCATAAAAATTTCGGCAAAGAACAATTGTTATGGGGCATAGCCCTTAAAGAAAGCAACAAACTCATAGGCGATATTACTATTTATAATATCGAAAACGCCAGAATGGCGAAGGTTGCGTTTAAGATTGCGCACAAACACCGGGGTAATTCATATTCCGCGGAAGCGCTGGCAGCGGTGCTCGGATTTTGTTTTACCAAAACAGAATTGCAGCGCATCTGGTCGGATGTCGCTAAAGACAATATCGTGTCCTGCAGAGTATTGGAAAAGTGCGGTTTTACAAGAGAAGGGCTCATCCGTCAGGGTAAGATGGTTTTAACCTATTGCGATTATCATATTTACGCGATATTAAAAGATGATTTTACATCCGGACAACAACAAAATATGTCGAACTGAACCGACGGCGAAACCGCGTCCTTAATACAAAAGACGCGGTTTCTTTTATTTTATTTTATTATATTTTTTTCGGCTATATATTCATGGATTTTTTCCGCAGCCTGTTTACCTGCGCCCATAGCCATAATAACCGTCGCGGCGCCTGTAACCGCGTCACCTCCGGCAAAGACCCCCTCACGGGAGGTTGTAACGCCGTCTGAGGTGATCAGACAACCCCATCTGTCGGTATCAAGCCCGGGTGTTGTGGTGCGTATAAGCGGATTGGGGCTTGTCCCCACAGCGATGATAACGGTATCCGTTTCCAATACAAACTCAGAACCGGCAATTTCTACAGGACGGCGCCGGCCTGAATTGTCCGGTTCACCCAATTCCATTTTAATACAGGTCATGGAAACTACGGCGCCGGCTGCGTCGGCTGTGATTTCCACCGGATTGGTAAGCAGCATAAATATTATGCCCTCTTCTTTGGCATGATGAATTTCCTCAGCCCGCGCAGGCATCTCCTCTTCGCTGCGCCTGTATATCACATAAACTGTCTCGGCGCCCAGACGTTTCGCGCAGCGCGCTGCGTCCATCGCCACATTGCCGCCTCCGACGACAGAGGCAATCCGGCTGTCTCTGATAGGGGTGGCATAATCGTCGCGATAGGCTTTCATCAGATTAATGCGTGTAAGATATTCATTTGCCGAATAGACACCGACACTATTTTCGCCGGGGATGTTCATAAACGACGGCAACCCCGCGCCGCTGCCGATAAACACAGCCCGGAATCCCTCATCAAATAACTCGTCTACCGTTATTGTGCGTCCAATTATCGTGTTGAGTTCGATCTTAACACCCAAATCGCGCAAGGCATCGATTTCGCTTTTTACTATCGCTTTCGGAAGCCGGAATTCGGGGATGCCGTATTCCAAAACGCCCCCGGCTTTATGCAGCGCCTCAAATACCGTTACATCATAGCCTTTGAGGGCAAGGTCGC
The DNA here is from genome assembly GCA_028709565.1 of Eubacteriales bacterium. Classification (GTDB taxonomy): domain Bacteria; phylum Bacillota; class Clostridia; order Oscillospirales; family CAG-272; genus JAQVWU01. The sequence continues at coordinate 677 of JAQVWU010000010.1, read as the reverse complement.
CGGCGCAGGTCAACCCTGCGGGACCCGACCCCGCAACCGCAATTTTTATTCCGTTCGGCTCGGTTCTTTTTATTTGTTCCCTATGGTTATGCTCCATTGCCCAATCGGCGCAGAAGCGTTCCAGGCGCCCGATAGCGACGCTCTCGCCCTTTATCGCGCGCACGCATTTCTCCTCGCACTGGGTCTCCTGGGGGCATACACGGCCGCAGATTGCCGGCAGCGCATTCGTTTGCTTAATTATATCATACCCGCCGCTGAAATCACCCTCCGCAACCGCCCCGATGAAGTCGGGTATATTCACGGCAACCGGACATCCGGCTATGCACGGTTTATGTCGGCAGTCGAGACAACGCAGCGCTTCATTTTTAGCTTCCTCCTCCGTATAGCCGCAGGTTACTTCGCTCCAGTTTTTGTTTCTGATTTGAGGATCTTGTTCCGGCATGGGCGTTTTGTTTTTTTGCATGTTAGGCATCCGGTTCCATCTCCTTTTTAAATAAATTGCAGTCCTGCGCTTCCCTTACGCTGTATGTTTTATTTCGTTTTATAAGTTCATCATAATCAACCAGGTGACCGTCAAAATCCGGTCCGTCAATACAGGCAAACTTAATTTTACCGCCCACCGTAACACGGCAACCGCCGCACATTCCCGTTCCGTCAATCATAAGATCTGAAGAGCG
>JAQVWU010000231.1 GCA_028709565.1 Eubacteriales bacterium | reverse complement strand
GGCAGCTTTACGGTAATCCGGCCTGAGACGGTTTCATAATCGTACTTATCACCGTCAAGAATATCGGCGATGGGTTTTATATCCGGTCCGACAAGCACGAGTCTGTCCGAGGTATATTTGTCTTTGAGTGCCGATGGGGTTCCCTTTGCGGCAATTTCACCGTCGTCGATTATTATCACATAGTCGGCTGTCGCGGCTTCCTCCATATAGTGGGTCGTGAGAAATATCGTCATATCGTTTTGCTTTTGCAGCGCCGTGATGGTCTCCCATATGATTTTTCTGGTCTGAGGGTCAAGCCCCGTTGTCGGTTCGTCCAAAAAAAGGATTTTTGGCGTGTTGATCAGCGCCCTTGCGATATCGCAGCGTCGCCGCTGACCGCCGGACAGTTTGCCGTAAGGTCTCTTAATTATTTCGTTTATACCGGTGATTTTGACCGTTTGGTCAACGGCTTCCCGGAGTTTGTTACCCTTGAGCCCGTAGAATCCGCCCCTGATTTTCAGATTTTCACCGACGGTCAACAGACTGTCCAGAAGACCGTCCTGAAAAACCGCTCCGATTATCTTCCTTATCGCGTTATCATCTTCTCCGAGTCTGTAACCATCGACCGTCACGCTGCCGCTGTCCTGCCTGAGAAAGGTGCATATGATGTCTATCGTTGTAGATTTTCCCGCTCCGTTCGGTCCGAGGAACGCGAAAATCTTTCCCGCTTCTACAAAAAAGTCAATACCCTTTACCGCGTGTATATCACCGTAAGATTTATGCAGACCGCTGACTTCGATTATTTTATTCATAAATCATTCCTTTATTATATATTACTTCAATTGCGATTATTGCGTCAACTATACAGTGTATTATTGAGTTCCAGCGCGACAGAGAGCAGCTCTTCCCTGTCGTTTTCAATTTCGCCGTCGATAATCATCTCAAGAAGCCGGCCCAGAATCCTGCCTATGTCCGGCCCTTCTTTTATACCCGCTTCCATCAGGTCGCCGCCTCTTACCGCAAGCTGATTGAGCGAAAGGCATACGTCCGGACCCGTGTTTTGTATCAGTTCTTCGGTCAGGTCCAGCACCGGGTCATCACCGTACAGCGCGCGGCGCATGGCTATGAGCTGTCCGATTCGCTCTCGCGGCAGCCTTGCCATGAGCCGGTTGACCGACCTTCGGTCCGGTCTGATATCGGCATCAAGATTTTCAAGCAGTTCCGCAACCGCTCTGACCGCGGCGTTATCCGCCCTGAGTCCGCGCAGCGTCTCTTCGGCGGCGGATACCCGCTGTGAATAGGGCAGACCGCAAAACAACAAAGCCAGGCGTACATATATATCCGGTGCCGCCTTGTCATAGATTTCCCGGAGATGTTGTGTATCCGGTATTATCTCCCCGATTATTTCACCGTAAACGGACAGGACGCGGCCCGCGTCGGGACCGGTCAGCAGTTTTACAAGTTCGGGAAATATACGTTCCGCAGGGATATTGCGCAGCAGCGCCCTGTTGCAGCGCATCGCCCGTTCGGTCTGAGGGTCAATCGCAAAACCGAGCACCGAAGCGAATCGCAGCGCCCGCAGAATTCTCAAACCGTCTTCGCGAAAACGCTCGCCGCTGTCACCGACGCACTTTATAATTTTTTCTTTTATATGCAGCCTGCCGGAATGCGGGTCGACAATTCCGGCGCGGTCGCTGTATGCCATTGCATTCACCGTAAAATCCCGCCGGCGCAGGTCAACTTCAAGATTGAGGGTAAATGTAACGCTGTCGGGACGGCGGTTGTCGCTGTAAACACCGTCAAGGCGGTGTGTTGTGATTTCTACGTTCCCGCTGCCAGTGACGGCGGTCAGGGTACCGTGTTTTATTCCCGTGGGTATTAAGCGATACCCGGCCAGACATGCGGCTGTCCGGTCGGGTGTCGAGTCGGTGGTAATATCGTAATCGCAGGGTATAATGCCCATCAAAGCATCGCGGACACAGCCTCCGACAATATACGCGTTGTATCCGCACAATTCCAGTCTGCGGATTATTTCTTTTACATAACAGGGCAGCTCAATTTTCACTTCCGCTCTGTTTATTTCATGCATATATTATGCCGTTCCGTTTATCGTGGCGCCGTCACAGGTGATGCCAAACTCACCGCTGTCGAAATCCACCCAAACGGCGGTGCCGTCGGCGAATACCGTCCGCTGACGCCGGTAGCCTTCGCCGACAAATTCATGGCTTATCATTTCCTGAGTCGCGACCCTGCGGTGAAGGTTGAGGGCTGTTTTTCCGAATTCAATGTCCTCTTTACTCGCGTTAATCGAATAATATATGGTGCCTCCGTTAAGCAGCGCGTGCAGATAGGCGCTGTCACAGCCGGGTATACCCCATCCGCCCTTCTTGCCCTTTGCGCCGAACCACGGGATAACAATGCAGTCATGGTATACCAGATTAAACAGCGGAATCGGCACCCCTACGGGCTCGGCTTCGGACGAACCCAGATTGCTTGTAAAATAGGGCGCGTGGTGGCAGAGCGCCAGGGAAGGCACAACGGAATCGATGGTTTCTTCGGATGAGGGGATTATGCCCTTTGCCGTCAGAATATCCAGACATTCCCGCCGGGCAGCGGCGCATTGCTCCCGTGTCATGGGATGGTCCGCCGAATGGCATTCGTCATGACCTACAACGGAAAACACATCCAGATACGAACCTTCGATAGTTATGCCCAGCTTTTCGAATTCATCATAGTTGCGGCGCACATAATAGGGGGCAAGGGCGGCGCAGAGAAAGCTGTGGGGTCCCCCGTACCATATCGAATAATAGGGATGGGAGCCGTCAAGATTCTCAACGGCATTTTTCATATCGAAACTGTCGCCGTCATAATAATAATCGCGGTATTGGTCGTGAATGCCGAACATAAAACCGAGTTCACGGCAGGTATCCGAGAGCCTCTTCATGCCCTCGGCGCCCCCGGCCGCGGCATGGGGCGGGAATACATCGGGATGCATATTGTCATAGCCCTGCCTGCCCCATCCGTCAAGGTGCAGGTAGGCTTTTTCAACCCCGCGTTTGCTGAGTTCGCGCAGCTGCGATGCACGGGTATCAAACGCGGTAAAATAATCGTTCTTTTCGGGTTGGTCCGGTTGATAATAATTTGATTTTTCGTTTATATGAACGGCTATCCCCTCATGAACAATCGGCGTGCCGATAAGACGGGCAACTGCGGGATTCGCCGCCATCTTTTGATCAAGGCTGATGAGCCGCCCCTTGTATTTAATATAGGACCTGTATTTTTTCGCAAAGGTATTATAATCGCACTGATCGTATTGACCGTAAAATGTGTATATCATGCGGCGCTTATAACGCATCACGCCCAGTGACGGGATAAATCTCGGGGTTACCGCATCGTCCCCAAAGGCATAATGGGCGTCATAGGGGGTGTCATAAACGGCTATATAACCGGATCCGCCGCGGACCTGTCCGAAAAACGACATATATCCGTCCCGTTCCTGAATGCGTCCGTCCGGGACCCGAATCTCCGTTCCGGCGGGTATGAGCGTCCCCTGCATACGCGGCAGCACCGTATAGCTGCCCGATCCGGATCCGCCCTCCATGCCCGCGGGCCAGGAAACCGATTTTATCATACCCGGGCTGTCGCCGGTGACATACATCTCAAAATTCACATCGAGGGTTGCGGTGTTGACCCAGGTAAAGGTATTGACCGTAATCGGGTAACATTCGCCTTGACTGTCTGAAAAGCAGCTGTACTCCGCGACCACCCCGTCGGCAACACCTGTACATGAGGGGGCGGATTTGCATTTGGCGTCGGAAAAGTATAAAACCTTTCCGTCGTTTAACTGTATCGAAGGATTGGTCTTCCAGCGCCAGACACCGTCCGGCAGATTAACGGCAAAAAACACGTCTTCGGGGGAAAAGTGAATCATGGCCTTTCCGCAGGATATATTATACATAATAACCACGCTTTCAATTCTTAAGTTAATTCATTTCTGATTAAAAAAATCAATCGTATGTATCGTCACCGATTCTTTATCCGGGGACCCGCGTCTGATATGTCAATCGGTTTAAAGCCCCTCTTGAGAGCCGGGGAATCGCCTTTCAGTCTGAAGTCATATGTCGCGGCGTCCTCAAACAGCGGATCGGCCAGTATACTGCCCTTCTCCATTCCGTACGCCTGCATATCGCCGAATTTCAGTGCGCCCTCTCCCCATCCCGTGTTGAAGACAATATCAATGTCCGAATCCGAAGAGGAATATATTATATTGTTTTCTGACCAAACCCGGCCGTCCTTGATATGCGATTCGCTCAGGCCGTATATCGGCGAGGTATCGGTATATATGATATTGTTTTCGAAGATAATGGACAGGTGGTCCTCGGTGCGGCTGACGCGTATCATCTCACCTTCGGAAAAGGCAAAAATATTATTGCGGACGGTATTCATACTGCCGTAATGCTGATGATAGCTGTTGTCCGAGGTGTTATAACATATATTGTTTTCCAGTGTTATAAAACTTGAGCCTTCATCGGTATACAGCGCCCAGCCTCCGTATTCGCGGCTTTTGATGTCGTGTATGAGATTGCCGGAAACCACCGTTCCCGGCTGCGATCCCAGCAGGTAAACCCCGCCCATATCGGAGAGCAGGCCCTGACCCAGGTTGTAAATATGATTTTTAGTTATTAAATTATCCCGTGTTACACTCGGACCGTAACCCCAGACCCAACCGCAGGAAATTCCCGTATAATACAGGTCGGAGATTTCGTTATGGGAGATTTCATTTTCATATGAATGCATGATTAAAATACCGCAGGCCGACAGATAGCGTCTGCCGCAGTGTTTTATTGTATTATCGGTTATTTTATTGCCGTATGTATGACCCCAAAGAGGACCGCCTGAAGGAGAACCCGCAATCTTGATGCCACCGGCCCCTCCGTCATAAATAACGGTGTTTTCTATGCGGATACCGCTGCAGCCTTCATTTATGACAATGCCGTGTATGCCGAAGTTTTTCATCACGCAGTTTTCCACCGTACAGCCGCGCGCCCCCTCGAAGGACAGGGTCCCGTCGGCGTTAGAAACCGCCTGGGCATCGGAAGCATAGGCCATCCCGTCATTTTCTCCGTGTACACCCAGACCGCTGGCGTAATCGCCCCGGGTATAGGCAAATGTGAGATTGCGAAAACGCAGGTGCTCCGCCGGGCGCCCGTTTTCGGTGTCGCCTTTAATCTCGAACAGCTTCGATATGACCGGGGCGTATACGGCAATGCTGTACGGGGACTGTTCATCATTCCGCGGTATATAATACAGCATACCCTCCTTGCGGTCGAGATACCATTGGTTGGGACTTAAAAAATATTGCGGCACATTTTCGAGGTAATATTCAATATCGCCAA
>JAQVWU010000230.1 GCA_028709565.1 Eubacteriales bacterium | reverse complement strand
GATTGCTCTGCGAAACGCTTTCCGGTACTAATCCTATAGAATCAGCGAATTCTGTCTGCCGCGGTATTATCAGACGTGTGTCTAATTTCAGAAACGGTGAAATGGTGTTGAGATATGCTGCAGCAGGTTTTATGGAAGCGGAGCATGGATTCCGAAGAATCAAAGGTTATAGACAATTGCCGTTCTTAACTGCTGTTCTATTAGAGCACAATTCACATTTCTCTGAGGCCATATTTGCGTAAATTAAAGCTATCATGAGATATTTGGAGCTATTCTGCGATTGAGCTATTTCTACGGAGTTTGGGACACCGTCTGGATAATAGAAATTAATCATTACCTGAGAACGCTAAAAAAGAAACCGGGTGCCCTGCATAAAAGCACTGCACTGCTTCAAGCGGACACCCAGATGAAATATATCTACGACCACTATTATAGCAGAGATGCAAAGACATTTCTACAGGTTCTCGAAATAATTAACGAAAAAGCCACAAACGCTGTTTTTGAAGCCATAAAAGATCTGGAAATGATCTCACCTACGGACATGAGTGCAGACAAAGTAAGAGTAATCTGCGATCACAGGCAGGAGAAAGATCGTATAAAAGTCTCATCCCGTACAGATTATCTTACCGAGAAATCCAGAAGCACCCTGGCGGCCTATGACAGGCTTGCCGCGCTTCAGTCAGGGGAAATCATAAAGGAAGGCGTTGTATGAGATGAAAATAAAATTAAATGAAGAGATAAAGGAATACTGCAGCCTCCTCAAACTGAAAGGTATACGCAGACATTTTGAAGAAACTGCTTCAATAGCGGAGGATTATGAAGACTACCTCCACCGCCTGCTTACATATGAACTTGAGGAAAAGGATATACGATCTATCGAATGCCGTATACGCAATGCTCACTTTCCATATAGGCAATATATTGAAGATGTCGAAACTGATTGTCTGCTGCCGGATATGCAGAAGAAACTTCCTGAACTTATCACCCTTGATTTCATCAAGTTGATTTTTAAAGCAAGTATATTTTTAGATTCTCGGAACCTTAGGTTAAGGCAGCCACCGCCGGAGGCGGCTTCAGCCATTGACTGCACGGCTGAGAAATGTTACAATAGCGGATCCCGAAGGCGACAATGTAAGCATATTTTTGAGTTCCCGTCACCTTCGGCAGTTTCTGCCAGCATTTCTCAGGTGGGTTGTCAATGGTGGCGGTAAATTACGCTGCACAATTGTAAAGAAGCACCTTTTTGAGGTGCTAACTCTTAGCGCTAATTGACCTAATTTTCAATTAGCACTTGACCTAAATTTCACTTGACAAATACACTTGGCGCCGCAGTTTTATAAATTTGTATTTTTTTTAAGTGAAAATCGTTTTGCCATACGATTATATAAGTATAACCGGTTATAAACCCGAAGAGGTAAATAGCATTGAATAGAAACATACATAACGGCTCTGAGCTCGAAGCCCTTATAAGAAAGTACAAAAACCTTGTGTATACCGTGGTTGCTTCCGTTATAGGTCATTGCCATAAGCAGGATATCGAGGAATGCATAGCGGACGTATTTGTATCGCTGTGGCAATCGGGACATGACTCCGCGCAGGAGGATATATCTAATCTCGTTATCACCGTCGCGCGCCGCCGCGCCATTGATAAAATGCGTTCCATGAAGCGTTGTGTTTGGGAAGAGCTGAACGATGAAATATCCTCCGCGGGGCTGCTTGAAGACGAAGTTTTGGTGAACTTGAACAGCGACATAATCCGCAGAGCGCTGATCTCGCTGCCGGCGCCGGATGGCGAAATATTCACACGGAGATATTATTACTGCCAGAGCATAAAAGAGATTGCCCGGGCATTGAAAGTAAAACCAAAGTATATCGAAAACCGCCTGTATCAATCAAAAAAGACAATCCGCCAAAAACTGATTGCGCTGAAAATAAATATATAGGAGATGATCTTCATAAACAAATTCATTAAGCATTTGCATGAAACCGATCACGGCGTTCTGCCGGATATAAAAGTGAGTAAGATGCCGCGGAGCATGGAAAAGCGCATATTACGCGCGGTGCGCGACAGCAAAAAGCCGGTTTGGCGTTTGGCAGCGCGTCTGCTTGCCGCCGTTTTTATAACCGCGGCGCTGCTGGGCATGTCTATATGCGTATACGCGCTCAACGAAAATTTCAGACAGTATATAAACACGGCGGCCGAGAATGTGAGAAAATTCCTGACACGCGAAGAAGAATTGATCGACAGCAAAGCCGTTATGATCGACAGCAGTGTCACGGACAGCGGCGTCATTCTGACAGTGAAAAAAGCTGTCCGCGACGGAGATGTCACGTTTCTTTATTATTCACTGGAAAATACGGAAGGCGAATTTTCCGGCACGGCTTTGGTTTATGATACGCTTGTGCTTGAACGCCGTGTAAAGACGAATATGCAAAACCGGTTCAGGTATGAGACCGTTTACGAAAACCGCATGACTCAGGTCGGACTGCTGGCGAGCGACATCCTATATTTGCTTGACGGCGGACCCGTAACAAAAGTCGACATTATCCTACCGCTGAATCTAACAAAAGAAAAGACTGACGAATACAGACTTACCATAACAGGATTGAGCGGCGTGGACGCTTCCGGATCGATGAGCGGGAAAGACGATCTTATCGTTACCAGGTATACGCAAGAGCTTTCGGTCGAGTTTAAACTCGGCGATATAAAAGAGCAGCTTTCGGTAACCGAGTTTGAACCTATGACAGAATTCGATATTCAGGGACGTATCTTCACGATCGAATCGATGCGGATATCACCTATCAAGATCGAAATCTCCATCGCTGATATGACCGGCGAAGAATTTACATTTGAAGAATATCCGGAGTATATCTGGGAACCCATAGATTATCTGACGGGTTTCTGGCGTTATTGGACCGGAAATAACTGCGAATACGATAAAGTATGGAACGACGCGAAAGAATTGAATAAACGTTCCTACCGCTGCTTTATACAATACAGCGACAGCGCTTCTTCAGACGAGTGCGTTGCCGTTTCATGGAAACCGCTCAATCTGTACAACGGCCGGAGCACTGTCGGTTATATATTCGAACCGAAGGCACCGATCCGTCCGGACGATATCGAATGTATTTATCTGGAACGCGTGGATGGATTGTTTTACGGTGCTGAAGGTGAAACCATCGTGATATGGGAAGGGACTCGGTAAATATTCTTTACGAATAACCGATTTTATAACGAAAAAACGGGCGATTACGCATGTACACTCCGATTTATGCTGAAGTTTATTTGTTTACTAGGTGGAAAGCCATCTGCTTTTATCGTTTGCCACCGCGTTGACGATTTCCTGTCCGGAATCGAAAGAATCAAATGTGCCGGCGTTGATCTCATCAATGACCGATCCTAAAAGAAACTCGTAATAGGCCACAGGAGTCTTCTGCACGGTGGACTGATCAAAGTGCTGCTGACTTTCTTTGGAAGCCAGTTTCGCATAATGTTCTTTGACTTGTGATATCAGTTTTTCTCTGTTCATCTGTATACCCTCATTCATTTTAATAACTTTACCCGTTTTACCATGTTCATGCAGCTTGTCGTAAAAATGAAAAACGGGGCTGTAGCAGAAGTCCCGAAAAAAACAGAGCCAAATGCAAACGCAAGTAGTGCAAGAGGCTCTGTTTTTTGGTTTATAAGGTTAAAGAAAAAACAAGAACCAAAGTATATTATCACACGGATGTGAGAAATATGTAAGTAAAATTTGATGAATTTATCGCAGAAAAAGAAATACCGGGAAACGACAGTGTGCGGCTCATAGATCAGAATGGATATAAGCAGCTTTGAGAATACATACAAACGCACGGGTCGTCCGACGGCAATGAATCCTGCGGTAATGTTGAAAATACTCGTCTACGTCTGCATGGAGGATAAATACTAGAGCAGAGAGATCGAACCAGCATACGACACCGATATTCCTGAATTTCCGTTTGACGAGTGCACACACCGGGTGCATTTTAGAATTGTTCCCGTTTGTCGGGTGCACACCCTTCGGGTTTCCGTTGCGGAGTGCAGGGCAGAACAGATCGTTTTCACGCGTCAAACGCGGGAAAAATAAAAAAGAGTTGATATCAATGCTTTTTTACGGTCTGAGGGTGCAAAAAAAGCACCCGGTCTTTGTATCAAAGACAGAGTGCTTCTATGGTGGAGGCGACGGGAGTCGAACCCGTGTCCGAAAATCTCTCAGAAGGACTTTCTACGAGCGTATTCGGTTTGTTAATCTCCCCCGCGCGGTCCAAGCCGACAAAAAACGCGCAGGGCAGTCTATTTATTCATGACCGTTATACAGACAAACTCGCGGTTCACGTTCACCACTAAGTGACGCCCTAACCGAAGCCGTGGTACTCATCGGAAGGACGCGCTGCATTAAGCAGCGATAGCTAATTTATTATCGTTAGCGTTTAAATTTATTTGCGGTGGTTTAAAGAGTCGCCACAGCTCTGCTCGCTTATCCGGCCTTAAAATCCCCGTCGAAACCTTTACGCCCCCATATTATATTTCTAATCCCTGTAATTACGTTCTTTTTCGGTGCGTTCCATTGTGCGCACGGCTTGCTTTCGTGCGTCATCCTCGCGTTTATCATATAGCTTTTTACCCTTGCACAGTCCCAGGTCGACTTTAACATGCGAACCGGAAAAATAAACCGAAAGAGGGATCAAAGTATATCCTTCTTTTCCTATGAGAGAGAACAGCTTTAAAATCTCTTTTTTGTGCATGAGCAGTTTTTTTGGACGCAGAGGATCGCGATTGAAAATATTGCCCTTCTCATACGGGCTGATGTGAATACCCGTCGCAAAAATTTCGCCGCGGTCGATATAGCAATATGAGTCCTTTAGATTCACGCTGCCGTTTCTTATCGATTTAACCTCAGTGCCGAAAAGTTGGATTCCGGCTTCATATGTGGCTTCAACAAAATAATCGTGCCGGGCTTTTTTATTTTGAGCAATTATTTTTTTACCCTGCGGTTTGTTCTTTTCCCGGATTCGTTCCGCCAATGCCGTCCCCCCTTTTTATATAATTATCGGGATTATTATTATAACATAAAACTCACCGTATGTCAAGAGTCGTAGGCTAAAGTTTACTTTTATTGGAGAAAATCCGGTATATTTGCCTGCCGAAAGTTTTTGTTGAATTCATAAAAAAATTATATTAAGGGCTTGAATAAATAAAGATAATATGTTATAATCTAAAACAGTCCTTCGGACATTGTTCGAAAAATCAATATGGAGAGGTATCGAAGAGGTCATAACGGGGCTGACTCGAAATCAGTTTGTGGGAAACCACACGAGGCTTCGAATCCCTCCCTCTCCGCCAATTAGAAAGACCGTTTGCTCATCAAGGAGTAAACGGTCTTTTCTATAAGGTCAGTCGATCATGGAACCGCCTGTTCCGCTTTATTAGGC
>JAQVWU010000009.1 GCA_028709565.1 Eubacteriales bacterium | reverse complement strand
TCATCGGCAATCTCATCGCCCTCTTTTAACGCAACGGGACGGATAACGGCGTGCGGACAGACATAAGAACAGAAATTGCACTGTATGCAGTTTTCGGGCTGCCACTCGGGTACATCAACGGCAACGCCGCGCTTTTCAAAGGCGGCCAGTCCCTGCGGGAAGGCGCCGTCGGCATTGGCAACAAAGGCGGAAACCGGCAGGTCATCGCCCTTCTGAGCGTTCACCGGCTCCAGTATGGTGCGGTTGAAACGGCAGAGCATGGACTCATCGCCGCAGTCACAGCAAACGCATCCGTTCTCCTCTTCGGACTTGACATCGGAAGCCTGCGCCCATGCGGCGGGTACCTCTAACCTGACCAGGTTTTCAATACCCCGGTCTATGGCTGTCTGGTTCATTGACACTATTTCGGGGCCCTTTTTGCCGAATGATTTCACTACGGCTTCCTTCATATATTTAACCGCGTCATCTATCGGAATGATATCGGCGAGTTTAAAGAAAGAGGACTGCAATACCATTGAAAAATATTGGCCGAGGCCGATTTCACGCGCAATGGAAACGCCGTCTATTGTATAAAATTTAACATTCTTTTGAGCGATGTCGCGTTTCGCCTTAGCGGGGAGCCGGTCTTCGAGTTCGTCCAGTCCGAGTCCCGTATTGAGCAGGAACGTGCCTCCCTCTTTAAGGTCTTTTGTCATATCATACTTATCGAGATAAGCGATATTATGGCAGGCAACAAAGTCGGCTTTGGATATATAGTATGTCGAACGTATCGGTTTGTCTCCGAAACGCAGATGCGATGTCGTAAGACCGCCCGATTTTTTCGAGTCGTAGGCAAAATAGGCCTGAACCTTCTTGTCGGTATGGTCGCCTATGATCTTAATCGAGTTTTTATTGGCTCCTACCGTACCGTCAGCGCCGATACCCCAGAATTTACAGGATACGGTACCCTCGGGAACGGTGTTGGGATTTTCATATTCAGGGAGGGACAGTCCGGTTACGTCATCGTCTATAGATATTGTAAAGCCGTTTTTAGGGCTGGATTCATCGAGATTGCGGAAAACGGAGATTATGTTCGCGGGTGTCGTGTCTTTGGAACCGAGACCGTAGCGTCCTCCGACTATTGTGCAATTCTCGAAAGGCGTGCCGCGTACGGCGTTTACGACATCGAGATAAAGCGGTTCGCCGACGGCACCCGGTTCTTTTGTGCGGTCAAGCACGGCAATCGATTTTACCGTTTCGGGCAGCTGCGAGATAAAATGTTTAACCGAAAAGGGTCTGTAAAGGTGAACCTTGAGCAGTCCCACCTTTTCGCCTTTGGACATGAGATAGTCAATCGTCTCTTCGGCGGTATCGCAAACCGAACCCATGGCGATAATCACCTTTTGAGCGTCGGGCGCGCCGTAATAATTAAACAGCTTATAATCCGAACCGATCTTCGCGTTGACCATATTCATATATTCTTCTACAACCCCGGGAAGAGCGTTGTAATAGCTGTTTGAGGCTTCTTTTGCCTGGAAGAAAATATCCGGGTTTTGGGCTGTACCGCGGAGCACGGGGTGTTCCGGATTAAGGGCGTTTTTGCGGAACGCGTCCACCGCGTCCATGTCGACCATCTCAGCAAGGTCTTTATAATCCCATTGTTCTATCTTTTGGATTTCATGGCTTGTACGGAAGCCGTCGAAAAAGTGAACGAAGGGTACGCGTCCTTTAATTGTAGCCAGATGAGCGACAGCACCCAGGTCCATAACCTCCTGAGGATTGTTTGAGCAAAGGAGCGCGAAACCTGTCTGACGGCATGCCATTACATCCGAATGATCTCCGAAAATAGACAGCGCGTGGGACGCCAGCGCGCGCGCCGACACGTGGATAACACAGGGGAGCAGTTCCCCCGCGATTTTATACATGTTCGGAATCTTGAGCAGCAGTCCCTGAGACGCGGTATATGTGGTGGTCAACGCGCCCGCCGCAAGCGAACCGTGAACGGCACCGGCGGCACCGGCTTCGCTCTGCATTTCGACAACGCGGACCTTCTGACCAAAGATGTTTTCAAGGCCGTTTGCCGACCACAGATCCGTAACTTCCGCCATAACCGATGAGGGCGTTATGGGGTATATTGCGGCGACCTCGGTAAAGGCATAGGAAACATGCGCGGCAGCGTTATTGCCGTCCATTGTTTTCAGTTTTCTTGCCATTATATATAAAACCTCCGATTATAATATTCTTTGTGTATATTGTACCATCGAATTTTGCCGATATAAACATTTTGTTATAAATTTTTTATTAACAATGTTGCCGAAAAACACCATAAAAGCGGCGGGATTAATCTCATGTTCCGGATGATGATTTCCGGCGTCCCGCGGACAGGGCAATTCCGGCGGCGATAAGGATTATGCTCAGTACCTGAGCCGTTGAGAGCGGTCCGATAAAGCCCCGCGCCGTGTCGCCGCGCATAAACTCAAGAACAAAGCGGGCCGCGGCATACATGACAAAATAGAGCCCGGCAAGCGCCGCTCCGTCGGACCGGAGTTTATCGGGCGCGTTCAGAAGCACCGCGAAGATAACCAGATTTACAGCCGATTCATACAGCTGAACAGGCAGTCGCATAATACCGTCCGCTCCCCGTATACCCCATATCGATTCTGTGGGTTTTCCGTAACAGCATCCCGCCATGAAACAGCCCGCGCGTCCGACCGCATGAACAAAGGGCATTACCGGCAGGACGGCAGCCAGGCAAGGAGAAAAAGGAACTTTATATCGGCGCGCGTATATAAAAGCGCCGGCAAACGCTCCGGCAAGCCCTCCGTAAAACACCAGACCCGCCGATATATAGCGCCCGGCAAACAGAGACGGGTCGGAGAAGAGCAGTCCGATATCCGCGATTATATCAGGCATATTCTGAATGAGCGAAAATAGCTTTGCCCCGGCGAAGGCACCTATCACCCCGTATATATACATAAACAGCATGTCCTCCCCGGCCGACGCGCGTCCTGAGCGGAGATATACAATTAAGCCGCCCGACAGGATTCCGGCAATGCCGATGAGCCCGTATACGGGTATTGTCCGTCCCAAAACATTTATATAAGTCAGCATAACCAATCTCTGAACCAAAACAGGCGCGGAAGGTTCGGCCGTCCGCGCCGTTTTTCTTTTCTGTTTGTTGTTAACCGATTAAATGCAGTCTAAAACGCCAGAGTCCCCAGAACCGCCACAAACAAGCCGGCGCAGGCGACACATGCGATGAATACCAGGGCGCCTATTACGATGGCAATAATCGAGAGGACAAACCCGGCGGTGAGTATACCGCCCGAATAACCCGTCTTTTTTGAGTTCACGACCAACAGTATGCCGATGATACCCAGCACCAGAGAACCTATCGCTGTATACCCGGATAACCAGCAGACATTTGCGGCGATGCCCAGAACAAGGCACGCTATTGCCTGACTTTTACCCCTCTCGAAATCGGGATTTTGATTTTCCATATGATTACTCCCAATTCTCTGTCTTTAACGGCTATTAATCTTCCGTTAGTCTTGTATTAATCTTCCAGCCCGAGCAGGGTGTCAACAACCTTTTCATAACGAGTAATCGCGTTTTTTTCCAGTCCGGCAAATGCGGAGGCGTAATCCTTGCTGTTCGTGCTGGTCAGATTCTGCAGCAGAAATGCTACCCCCTGCCATCCGTCGTATACATAGCCGAAGTCAAAGGTACGCCCGTCAAGCACCATATCAAGCACCAGCACCGACTCATCGTCGCGGGTATATTTGACCTTAAGCGCCGTTTCGTAATAGGCGGGGATAACCTGTTTATAGCTCTCGGCGTTGAGCGCCTCAACGATAACCGAGGAACGTTTGGGATTTGAACTGGATATCGGAACAGCCATGACATCATGGGCGCCGTCGGACATGGTATAATAGCTGTCCTGGTTTTCATCCCATTTAGGATAGGGTATTATGCCGAAGTCAAAGTCAAAATCACGGTAGCTTTCAGACGATGAGAAGAGACCGTTGAGGAACAGGGCGCGCCCCTCCTGCCAGATTGGACCGGAAACACCCCAGTCACCCGGATATGAACCCTCGTTGGCATAAAAGAAATCTATGAGTGTGTCTACTATATCGGGCATTTTAGGGCTGTTGTAGGTCATTTCGGGGATTCCGCCCTCTTTTTTCGTCATAACGGGATTGTCAAACGCGTACTGATAGGTAACGGCGGCACTGTAATAGTCGGTGGTAAAGCCGTACATATCGAGTTCATTCATCACTCCGTTGCCGTCCAGGTCCTCGTGAACCTGTTTTACTATAGAGTCGAGTTGGTCAATCGTCCATTTGCCGTCCATTACAATGCCGTACAGATCGCCGATATTATAATTTTCGGCAATCTGCTTATTGAAATACATACAGTAGGTAAACCTCAGAATGGACAGACAGTATTCTCCGGCCATCAGATACGCGTGGTTTTCTACCGAAAGGGCATCCACGGCATTGCCGATATACCAGGGCTTGTCCAGATTGACATAGGGCAGGTCGTCATACCAGTCAAGGTAGTTGCCGTCAAGGGCTGCCGAGCCCATATTTATAACATGGTCGAGCATGACTCCGTAGGTGTCATCGTTTGCCTGAACGGCCTGCCGCAGTTTTGCAATCGGTTCGGCTGTATGAAAGGCTTCAATTACAATATTGAATCGTTCCGCAACCGTTGCGTTGCGCCTGTATATGGCGTCAACTATTACATCACCCGTCTCCTCGGTGCCGGCGCCGATATCCTTGACAAAGTCATCGCGGTCACGCGCTAAAACGGTAAATACATAACCTTCATAATCCGCGTCGGGCAGGTCGTCCGAGACAGCCTTGCGCACCTCCGAAGGGTCCGGCTCGCCAGTCTCGACAGCCGTGGAAACCGGGTCGGTCCCCGCCGCTTCACCGGTGCTGTCCGAACAGGATGCCATCACAGGCAGAAGTATTGCGGCAGCCAGCAGTAGTGCAAGTATTTTCTTCATTTTGCCTCCTTAATCCGAAATCCGAAATCCGAAATTGGTCCGAATTGATTTTAAATGACCCGAATTGAACCGGGCGTTATTGCTTAAATAGCGACAATCGGAATTCTTATCCTGACGGTGAATATTATACCATTGATTTTATATGCTGTCAAGAATCTGCCGTAAACATAAAAGCCGATATATAACCGTTTTTTTATCAGAACTGGAAATAAATAAACGACTTGTTGTCATACGCTCCGAAAAGCACGATAACGGCGAGCAGCATACCGTAGCTGATTATCCGGGCAGGCGCGGGCAGTTTGCCGACCGCCGTCCGAAAATCGGAGCCCCGGCAGAAGTATTCAACCGACATTAAGATCACGACGGCGCCTATCGATATGATAAAGCGCGAGGACGGAATCGCGGCGAGCGCTTCGGGTACACGAGTAAAGTCGGGGATATAGGTGGTAACCTGCTTTATCACATAGAAAGCGTCGCCGAACGAAGCCGCCCTGAAAAATATCCAGGTCATGCTGACTATATAGAATGTCACGGCGACCCCTGCAATATACGATAAAGCGGGGATTTTGTCGTATCCCGTAAGCTTTTTTACTTTTTCGCGGAATTTCAGGGTGAGTTTGCCTATAACAAGATATATACCGTTCAAAAGACCCCATACCACAAATGTCCAGTTCGCCCCGTGCCATATTCCGCTTATACCGAATGTAATCATTTGATTCAGACACCAGCGGGGTTTGGAGACGCGGTTTCCTCCGAGGGGTATATATATGTAGTCGCGGAACCACGTCGAGAGCGAGATATGCCAGCGGCGCCAGAAATCGGTAACGGTGGCGGCATAATAGGGGGTATCAAAGTTGCGCATGAGCTTAAATCCCATAATCTGCGCGCATCCTATGGCAATATCGCTGTATCCCGAAAAATCGCAGTAAATCTGAAACGAAAAGAAAATAATACCCACCCAAAGCACGGCGGCGCCCTGTGTGGTGACATCGCCGTATATATAATCGACAAACATCGAGAGATTGTCGGCAACCACGACCTTTTTGAACATGCCCCAGAGCATTATGCGTCCGCCCTGAGACAGATTTTCATATGTAAGATAGTGCTCATATTTAAACTGATCAATCAGGTTGCGGGCGCGCTCGATGGGACCCGCGACAAGCTGCGGGAAATACATAAGAAAGACGGCATATGTAATAAAGTTTTTTTCGGGCTTGTCCTTCCCCATATACACATCAATCAGATAGCCCATCGCCTGGAATGTGTGAAAGGATATACCGACAGGCAATATAATCTCCGGCAGCACAATTGTCTTCATACCGACCCGGACGCCAAAAAAGTTAATCGTATCGGCAAATAATCCCAGATATTTAAAAATGACTATGGTGAGAATATTGAGGGTTATTGTTGTGACGAATACAAGCCTTCTTTTGCGCTTGTCCCCTTCGTATCTGTCGACAAGAATCGCCGCGAAGTAAACGATAACGGTAGTAAATCCTACTATGAGTATATATTTCGGAATAAACGCCATATAGAACCAACAGCTGGCCATTAGCAGGAAGGTACTGCGATATTTTTGCTTTAACAGGAAAAAGCAGATAACGGTTATCGGGAAAAACAACAGAAATTCGATTGAGTTAAATAACATGACACGTCCCTAAGATTTCGAGTATTTGTGAAGCAGGATTTATCCGATTGATTTAATGCCTTCGTATTTTTTGTTTATTAATTGATTATTATATGTGATAACGGCGAAAATGTCAACACGGCTTTTTTAATATAATATTTATATAATCTTGACCTTGTAGAATTTATATGCTATATTTATGATATATAAATCGTAATACCAATTGCGAAAGGAAGCATGGAATTATGAAAATTTTCATCATGACCGATATGGAAGGCTGTGCCGGTATTATTAATCATGACGACTGGGTATGCCCTGACGGGCGTTATTATGAAGCCGGGAAAGGACTGCTTACCGCCGAAGTCAACGCCGCGATAAATGGTTTTGTCAGCGCTTTCCGGGAAAGCAAACGGGACGATACACTGTATATCCTCGTCGCCGACGGTCACGGCTACGGCGGTATAAATATCGAACTGCTCAGCAAACACGCACACTATCAGCGCGGCTGGGCGGGACCCTACCCGTTCGGCATGGACAGCAGCTTTGACGCCGCGGTCTGGATAGGTCAACACCCGAAGGCCGGTACGGAGAAGGGTCATATCTGCCATACCGGCTGGTTCAACGCACTGGATTTTACCGTTAACGGTGTCTCTGTCGGGGAGTTCGGGCAGCTGGCATATATGGCTGACGAACTGGGGGTCACGCCGATATTTGCGTCGGGCTGCCTCGCGTTTACCGGGGAGGCGCGCACGCTGGTTGACGGCATCGGCACCGCCGCTGTCAAAGAGGGGGTTATTCCCGGAAAGGGCGATGAGCTTGACTGCGACGCTTACCGCGCGCGCAATCTGGCGGCAATACATCTTCAGCCGCAGAGTGCCCGCGAATTGATCGAAGCGGGCGCCAGAGACGCGCTTTTGCGTTTTATAAGAAAAGAGCGTTTTGAAATAACACCGAAAATAAGCGCCCCGTATGTCTGTACCGCCCATTACCGCCGAAACGGCAGCATTGAGCCCCATACCGACAGGTATGAACATCCGGCAAGCCTGATCGCCTGTATGAACATGCCCTACGGCAAATAATTTTTACATACGCATAAAATCATATATATCGTAACAAACGGAGGTAAAAAATCGCATGGAATTTTTCGGTATAACACATCTCAAAAACGCGCAGACACATTTGATTACGGCTGAGAACGTCTACGGCCAAAAGGGCAGGGGCGGAATGGCTCAGGTGTCATCCGAACCCCAGCCGGAGGTATTGAAAATCGGACAGCGCTGGGACGGACCCAACGGCAGCGCGCGCGACCTGGGTCTTAAGTGGAAGGTACGCCCGTGTATTACCCTTGACGGTAATTCGGAAACCACAATAATGGATACCGACGGTCCCGGACGTATTACACACATATGGATAACGGTGGATACCCCCTTTTACCGCGACCTGATTCTGAGGGTATGGTGGGACGGCGAGGAATCACCGAGTGTTGAAGCCCCGATAGGCGACTTCTTTTGCTGCGGCTGGAAGACGCGTATCAATATTCTGGCGCTGCCCATCAATGTAAACCCCTCGGGCGGTATGAATTCCTATTTCCCCATGCCCTTCAGAAAACACGCAAAGATCATGGTAGAGAACCGCAATCCCAACGCCGTCGGCGGTTTCTTCTATGCCATAAGCTATGAAAGCGGCGAAGTGGGAGCCGACGAGGCTTATTTTCACGCGCAGTTCAACCGCTCCAACCCGCTGACATATATGGACGATTATGTCATCCTTGACGGTGTTCAGGGCAGAGGGCACTATGTCGGCACACAGATGTGCTGGCAGCAAAACTCCGAAGGCTGGTGGGGCGAGGGGGAAATCAAGGCTTTTATAGACGGCGACGATGAATTTCCCACATACTGCGGAACCGGAACAGAAGACTATTTCGGCGGCGCGTGGGGATTCGGTTCAAACTTTTCCGCCCCCTTCCTCGGTTTCCATGATCTCAAGGCGACGGGCGGCAGACCCACAAACACGGTAGGCAACCGTCACAACCTGTATCGTTTCCACATTATGGACCCAATCCGCTTTGAGAGCGACCTGCGGGTAACCATGCAGGCAATAGGCTGGAGAAGCGAGGGGCGTTATCTCCCGCTTCAGGATGACATAAGTTCGGTGGCATACTGGTATCAGACCGAACCGCACAGCACCTTTTCTCCTCTCGGAACCCGGGATGACCTGGAGGTCATTTAATAAAAACATTCGCAAATACAAATCATAAAATTAAAAGCAGCGGGTCATGCAAATCCGCTGCTTTACAATACAATAAATTATAAATGGAGTATGATTATGGTCGATATAGAAAAGCGCGGTGAAGGAGGCTTTGACTGTTACCGGATACCCTCCATCGTATGCAACGCCGCGGGCCGGATCGTGACGGCGTATGAATGCCGGATTACCCCCAACGACTGGGATACCCGCGCCGTGGGCTTTCGATACAGCGATGACGGCGGTCTGACCTGGAGCAACCGCGCAATACACGGCAGCCACGACAGCCTCGCGGTAAACAATCCGGTATTGTGCGCCCTGCGGGACGGCAGTCTGATCTTTATATACCAGTTCAACTACGAACGCACCTTTGTCCGCCGAAGCGAGGACGGCGGGCAGACCTTTTCGGATGCAAAAGAGATAACCGCTGCGTTTGATGGGTTTCGGGCGGTTTATAATTTCTATGTCTGCGCAACCGGCCCCGGTCACGGCATTGAACTTGACGGCGGGCGTATTGTCATCCCGGTATGGCTGGCCAACGATTCCGGACGACGGCACAGCCCGTCGGTTACCGCGTCGGTCATATCGGACGACGGCGGTCTGACCTGGCGGGCGGGGGAGATAATACCCTCGTCGGATACGCTGACCGACCCGAACGAGACATCGGCGGCACAGCTCCAGGACGGCAGAATAATGTTCAACATACGCCATTCGGGCGGCACACGCCGGCGCGCAATCGCCTTTTCGCCCGACGGAATGAGCGGGTTTACCGAGCCTTATTTTGACGACCGGCTCCGGGACCCCCGCTGCTTCGGATCACTGCTCACGCTGCCCGGCAAAGAGCTGATTGCCTGCTCCGGCTGCGACAGCGAAACGTCACGTGAAAACCTGAAAATAAAGTTTTCACGTGACGGAGGTAAAAGCTGGTATACGGAAATTCCCGTATACGACAAAGCGGGCTATTCCGACATGGCCTATCTCAACGGCAGTATATACTGCTTCTTTGAACGCGACAATCTCACGGCGCTGTCGGTCAAAAGATTTGCGCTGCAGGATTTCATTTAAACATAAAGCTGTTATTCAAAACCTGTGTGCCATACAGGAACAATACATCCTGATTTTCTGATTTTTCAAAGTCTATAAAGCTTTCCAGTATACCCGAATAGATATAACGCAGGTCGATAAGCGTAATCTTCGAGTAGCCCTCAAGCAGCAGCGGCGCAATACTGCTGCCGAAAGAATCCCGGAACAATAACAGTTCTCTGCTCCCGCCGCCGGCGGTTTCTATGGTAATCAGGGGCACCGGTCCCGACAAAAATATATTATATCCGTAATTCTCGTCGTCCGCTGATTTATCCGGATCGTATACCGCGCATCGGTCTTCGCTTGTATGGTTGTATACCGTCGCGCCGTCAATACTGCCTCCGGTCAGATAAATCAGTGTCTCCGGCTCCGCTCCGGCATAATCGTTGTAATAGGAACCGCGAAACGGATACAAACGGTTTTCGGTGTAGCTTATAACGTCGGCCCGGCCACTGCCCATTCCGTCGAGCAGCTTTTCTGCTGTCGGGATAATTTTCTCCTGCCTCCAGTGGATATCGGTGTAATAATAGCTTTCAATGCTCAGGGTGTCAAATATATCGATATAACTCATTTCTTTCAGATTCTGCCGCAGCATATCGAGCATAACCGCGTAATCCAGCGCGGCATACCCGTTTTGTCCGGCTATAAAATAGTTTTTGTCGGGAACAACAGCGTAATAGACATTCATGCCGGACAGATAATCGTCGTATATTTTATTGAACTTTTGGGAGGCTCTCAATACCGAGGCTTCGCTCAGCGGGTAGTCGGTCCTGCTTATATATCCGCCGGCGCTGTATATACCCGTAAGGGGTTCCCTGCATCCCCATACCGATATCATTGCTATCACCGTTATCACCGCAATAAATCCGGAAATGATTTTTTTTAATTTCATGCAGCCTTGTTCTCCCCGAGCGTAATTTAAACCCTTCCGTTACAGGGCAAGAAACGCCTGGTGCAGCGCTTCGCCTTCGTTGTCGCTCATTATCAGGATAATCACATCGCCGACACTGTCTACTATGACATTATCCGGATCGACACCTACACATATCCACTTGCGGGGGTCGACATTGTCTCTGATTTCGTTTTTAACGGTTTCAATATCGGCGCCCTCTCCTACACGGATAAGACACAGCGAATAGGCTGAAGTCGACATCATCGGCTCGGAAGCGATTGCCGATTCGAACGGGATATCCTCTTTGCCGAGATGATAACCGGCGTTTTCCGAAGTTATCGGGGTCACCAGAAGCCCTGTGGCAATAAATTCCCCGAACTGTGCGCTGAGATCCGCGGTTTGGTAAATCCTGTCGAGCATACCCTCAAGACTGTTTTCATCGTGTTCCGGTTCATTTTCGGTTGTTTCCTCGGGCGGGTTTACGTCTGTATCTTCGGTCTGCGAGTTTTCGGTCGTTTCTTCGGTCTGCGGCTCCCCGGTATCATCGGTCCGGCATGCCGCGAAGCCGGCAAGCATACATAAAACCAAAGTAAGCAATAACAGTTTTTTCAGTTTTTTCATTAATCTTTACATGTCTCCTGTATCTATATTATTGTTTTCTACACTCTAACAGACGACCGAAGAGCCGGATAGTTCCGCAAATCGGCTGCCTGTTTCTGTCAACGTGCGCAACGTGATAAAATATGCCCGGCGCTTGATTTTTCGATAACATCACGATATAATGATAATATATAAAAAGAATTGAAAGGCATTTTGCACAGAATGGAAATAAACAGAGTCTCGATTATCGGTCTGGGGGCACTGGGTGTAATATACGGCAGTCATATAGAAAAAAAGCTGCCGGGCCGGCTGCGTGTGATCGCGGATGAGGGCAGGATTGCCCGGTATAAAGACACCGGCATATTCTGCAACGGCGAGCGCTGCGAGTTTTATTATACAACACCCGAAACCGAATGCATCCCCGCCGATCTGCTGATTTTCGCCGTAAAATTCAACAGCCTCGATGACGCCGTCACCGCGGTCAGACATCATGTGGGTCCCGATACCGTAATCATTTCACTGCTCAACGGCATTAGCAGCGAGGAAATTATCGGGCGGACATACGGCGCCGAAAAGGTTTTGGATTGTGTGGCGCAGGGTATGGACGCCGGAAAAGAGGACAACAGGGTTATTTACAGCAACATGGGGATTCTGTGTATAGCGGACTCACCGAAAACGCGGTCGGTGTCCCGGTTCTTTGATAAAGCGGGAATACCATACCTGATTGACCCGGATATGAAAAAACGCATGTGGGGCAAGTTCATGCTCAATGTCGGCGTAAATCAGACGGTTGCCGTGCGCGAAAGCAGCTACGGCGATATTCAGCGCCCGGGACCCGGCAGGGATCTGATGACGGCAGCGATGAGAGAGGTGCTCGTGTTGTCCGGAAAAGAGGGTGTAAACCTTACCGAAGAGAATCTGAGCTATTGGCTGGATGTCCTCGAACCGCTAAACCCCTCATTGAAACCGTCCATGCGTCAGGATTTGGAGGCAAAGCGTCCGAGCGAAGTCGAGTTGTTTTCCGGAACGGTTATAAAACTGGGTCAAAAACACGGCATTGATACACCGGTAAACAAAGAACTATATAAAAAGATAAAAACCATGGAAAGTAAATTTGCGCCTTAAAAACCGGTTATAAAAATTAATATATAAAAAAAGAGGTCCGTTATGATAATAAGACCGCTCAGACCCGACGAGAACGGCAAAAGCGCCGCTGTCAGCAGTATCGCCTATTCATCTTCAGCCGATTTGGAACAGGCTGCGCAAAACGAACTGAATCATGAGGTGTTCGGCGCCTTTCTGGACGACGGGGAAACCATTGCCGCAAAGATACATCCGATTACGTATATGAGCAATTATTGCGGCACATATCTGCCGTCGGTAGGCATAGGCGGAGTGGCTACGCTGCCCGAATATCGCCGCGGCGGCTGTGTCCGGGAAATATTCAATGAAATATTCCGTATAGCGCCCGAACGGGGCTGGGCGACCAGCTATCTCTATCCCTTTTCTTATTCCTATTACCGCCGGTTCGGTTACGAAAGGGTTGTGCGGCGCAAGACCATGCGCTTTCCCGCGTCATCTCTTATGTCAATCGAACGCAACACAAATGCCGTGTTATACGACGGCGGGGACAGACTGGCCGATATCCTCAAAATATACGGCGCATATGCCGTGAAATACAACATGATGTTCCAAAGAAACAAAAATACCCATGCCTATTCGACCGAACCGCATAAAAGTAAAAACTGGACCTACATATGGTATGACGGAACGATTCCGTCTTCGCTGGCTACCATAAGCGCGGATAACGGGTGCCTTCGGGTGAAGGAACTGGCATACAGCGATGCCGGCGGATTATACGGCATCCTGGGTTTTCTGCGCATGTTCGAAGGCCAGACCGACGAACTGTATTTTTCGGACCTGCCCGAGGACAGCGAGCTGGATTATATCGCGGACGATTACTCCGACTGCCATTATGAACTGCACAATTCGGCAATGGGAAGGATTCTGCTGGTCGGAGAGATGCTGCGCCATAACAAATATCCGGAGGAACCGGGACACTTCAGGCTCTTTGCCGATGATTCGCTCGATTATAACCGCGGGGTCTATGAAGTGGAATACGGGGGCGGGGAATGCTCGGTAAAAAAGACCGGCGGCGACTGGGATATATCAGCCGCCATTCCGGCGCTGAGCCGTATCATTCTCGGCTGCGATGATTTTGACGCCGAAAAGGCGCAATATCTGCCCGGCATTAAACTTAACAACGACGCGCGTGATTTTTTCCGCGCTTTCCCCAAACGCAGACACCATCTGCAGGATTACTTTTAACAGCCACACCGATCGGAGGTTGATTTCATGAAACGTTTTACCTGCGCTCTGCTTGCTTTCTGCATTTTAATCATATTCGTATCAGCCTCGTCCTGCGCGGCGGATACCGGGGGCGGTCCGGATACAACCGCGCCCGAAACGGCTGCCCAAACCCGGGAACAGACTGCCGGGTTACCCGAACGCGATTTTGAGGGCAAGGAATATCTGTTTTTCGTGATGGGCCAAAAACGGAACGTAAACAATTATTCGGTGGAGATATATGCCGAATCGCAAAACGGTGACATAATAAACGACGCGGTCTTCGCTAGAAACTCAACGCTGAGCGAACGTTATAATTTCGAAATCAGGGAAATCGCCTCGGAGAATGCCGGTATGGCAGTCGATGCGTCAAAAAACATCGCGGCGGGTGACGATGTCTACCAGGTTCTTATGTTCAATCTGACCGACGCGACCTCTCTGGTAAACAGCGGTTCGCTGATTGACCTGTATACGGTGGAACATCTGGATATATCCAAACCCTGGTGGGATTCGGGTATGGCGGAAAACATGTCGGTGGGCGGAAAGCTTTACACCGCCATGGGCGATATAAATATCATGGACAACAATGCCACCTGGGCGGTCTTCTTCAATAAAAAACTGACCGGGGATTATTCCCTTGAACTGCCGTATGACCGGGTAACATCGGACAGCTGGACCTATGAAGCCTATCTGGACATGGCCAGGGCCGCCGCCTACGACCTTGACGGCAACGGTACAATGGATGTCAGCGACCGGTGGGGGACGGTCGGCTCATATGAAAACACATTCTTTATGTTCATGTCCTGCGGGGAGCGTCTGACAGACAAGGATGAGGCTGACCTGCCTTATCTGGTCGCGCCCACCGACCGCACCTATTCCGCCGTTCAGGCGGTCTTCGACGTGCAGTTTGACACCGATATCTCGACCCTCCATGCCGACGAACATTCGGCCGATTACGGCAATGTATGGACAGAACTTATCCGCGGCAACTTCAAGGCCGACCTCGCGCTTTTTTATGTAGCCGGTCTGCTCACATATACCCTGATGCGGGATATGGAAAGCGAATACGGCATGGTTCCCATGCCCAAACTTGACGCGGACCAGCCGGATTATTATACAACCCTCAACCGCAACAACGCTTCATCGGTGTGCATACCCAAGTCGGTCACGGATATCGGCGGAACGGGTTTTGTGCTTGAAGCTATGGCAGCCGAAAGCACCGGCACGCTGACCGCGGCGTATTTCGATGTAGCCCTCGAGCGCAAATATATGCGCGATGAGGAAAGCCGCGCAATGCTGGAGATTATTTTATCCTCACGCGTATTTGATATAGCCTCGCTTTATGACTGGGGCGGCATTTACGGCAGGTTATCGTCCATGACCTCGGCCAAAAACGCCGATTACGCCTCGGCGTACGCCTCCGCCGAGAAACCGGCTGCGGCAGCCATCGCCAAATTCATTGAAACGCTTGATTGAACGAAATATAATAAAAGAGGGACGCCATGGATCTTAAGGAACGTAATTATATCCGTGACCTGGCACGCCGCAAGCTCGAGCTCGCCAACACCCCGTATATGCAGAACCTGGTCAAAGAATGGACTGCTCACAATGACCTGCGCGGTTCCCGTCCGATGATTCATTTCGAAATGGGTACCGTAGGAGACAGGGGCTTTCATTATGAATGCCGGTGCACCTCCGACGACGCGCGTCATATCGAATGGGTTCTCGGCGAATCCATGCAGAATCATTTCATGGTGGGAGATGACCGTCCCGTGACCGGTGATTTTTATGTCGGTTACGGCTCCTGGATGAAGCTGTTTGACCTGAACCCCAGCCGCACCAATACCGACGGCGTGGGTTTTCATATAAACGCCGTTATAGAAAACCTCGATAGCCTCGATCAGATCAAGCCGTCGCCCATGGGCTTCGATGAGGGCAGTTTGGGACGCAGTCAGGAATATTACGGCGATATTTTGGGTGATATCCTTGACATCAGGGGCGGCATGGGGTCCATCGGAATAAGTCCGACCAACAATCTGGTTCAGCTTATGACCATGGAGAACATGTTCACCGAGATTTATGACAATCCCGACAATTTTCATGAGATGATGAACCGTCTGACAAACGATTACATTACCTACATGAACGAGCTTGAGCGCCGGGGCACGCTGCTGCCCTGCCGCGGCAACAACTGGGGTTATATGGACTCTCAGGAAACGGTGGGGGTTTCACCCGCCATGTTCAAAGAGTTCTTTTATCCCTATTATAAACGTATGTCCGAGAAGTTCGGGCTCCTGTCCTACGGCTGCTGCGAACAGGTACACGCCTATTGGAAGGATTCGCTGTCAAAGTTTGAAAATCTGCGCAAGATTTTAATTTCCCCGTGGTGCGACGAAGAGTATATGGGGGATCAGCTGCGTGGTTCAAAGGTAATCTACCACCGCAAACCCTCGCCGCTGGATATAGGCGGCACCGAATATGATCTCGATGAGGAAGGTTTCCGGGAGCATATCCGCACAACCATGCGGGCGGCAAAGGGCTGCAAACTGGAGATAACCTTCCGCGATACATACACGCTCAAGGGCAACCCGGGCAAACCGCGCAGCGCCGTGGAAATTGTGCGCGAGGAAATCGAAAACACCTGGAGCAGGCAATAAAATCACCGAAAACAACCCGGCGTCCCAAGACACCGGGTTGTTTGGATATTTATATCATATTTCCGATAATACCTTTAAAACCTCTTCGATATCCGGCAGCTGTTATATCGGGTATACCTTTACTCACTGCACGATACCGTTCTCGTCTATTATGATATTCGCCCTTTCTGATATTCCGAATTCCTCTATAAAGATACCGTAATCCCGCGCTGCCTGTCCGTGGGGCCAGAAATCGCTGAGAAGCACTGTATTGTTAATGCTCGACACGGCTGCCCAGGCTTTTTTGGAGGGAAAGGGATCCACGCTCAGCCCGAGGGGAACGGTATTCAGCGCTTCAAACCGCTCTCCGTTCACCTCAAGGGGAGCGCATCTGGTCGAGGCAGACACCGGTCCACGCGAGGGGATGCCACGACAGCAAAACCTTTTTCTCTCTGAAATCGGAAAGCCGCACACTGTGTTCCTGAGTGTCATCCAGTTTAAAATCCGGCGCCTGAACGCCCGCTTTAATCAGTGCCATAATTATTCCTCCGTATTCTGTAGGAATCGGTTTTGTTTCGGCTTAATATTTAATAAATTTCGAACCGGGGACGCCGCAGATGGGGCATTTGTCCGGAACGGCCTTTTCGATATTGCCGCATACCGGGCACAGATAATAGAATACCTCGCCCTCGGCGCCCAGATTCTCCAGCGCTTCGGTGTAAAGCTTCGCGTGAACCTCTTCGGCTTTCAGCGCGTAGGTAAATGTCCTTATCGCCGCCGTGTTGCCCTCTTCCTCGGCCGCTTTCAGGAATTCCGGATACATGCTCTGATATTCATAGTTCTCGCCCTCAATGGCATCCTTAAGATTCTCGGTTGTCGTGCCTATCTTGCCCGCCGTCTCGAAGTGTTTGAGCGCGTGCAGCGTTTCCGCGTCGGACGCCGCCCTGAAGAGTTTGGCCGCGTTGGCATTGCCGTCTTTCTCCGCCTTTTTGGCGTAAGCCGTATATTTTCTGTTTGCCTGTGATTCGCCCGCGAAGGCCGCCATCAAATTCTGAAGTGTTTTGGATTCTGCCATGATAGTTCTCCCTTTTGTTTTTTATTTTTGTTTTTTATTTTTCTGTCTGATTATCCCGCTTTAGACATTGGCCGCAAACGCCTTTGAAATATATGTCTTTTTCGGTGATGTAAAAGCCGCGCAGCTCATCGGTATTTATCTCCTCCGCGTCGGCCTGGAAATCGTAAATTTCACCGCAGTCCAGGCATCGGAAATGACCGTGTGCCTTTATCGCGTATTCGTAGTGTACCTCGTTTTCCTCTATGGTGACTTCCCGCACCAGCCGCGCGTCCCTGAGTATCTTCAGCGTGTTATAGACGGTGGATTTTGATAAAGTCGGCATATCCGGCAGCAGCGCGCTGTATATACGGTCGACCGTGGGATGACACGGGTAGTTTGCCAGATATTCAAGGATTTTTATGCGCTGCGGCGAAGGTTTTATGTTGCTTTCCCTTAATCTGCCGGCTATAAACGAGTTGGTTTTCATTTGCTGCCTTTCCGATAATGATTATCGATTTGTAATGATTGTTATCTGATATCTATTATAATATATTTTATTAAGCTTGTCAATGCAAAGATCCGCAAAAATATAATATACCGCGTTGATGTTTTTTGTACGTTACGCTTTAATATACCCCGGTCAGCATGTGCCCGCCGGAGGTAAAGACCCGGATACAGCCGCCGGCTGCCACAAAATCCCGCATAGATTCATACGGCGATTCCATTGTGTATTCCTTTATCACGGCGGCATTGGCGACGTCATAAACGGTCAGCGAGTTAAGCTCTCCCGCGCCGCCGGTCAGTTTTATCAGTTTTCCGTCATCGGTCAGCTGTATCCGCGATAACTCCAGTTCCCCGGGCTCAAAGGGCATCTTATCTATATTGTACGGTTCGCCGGATGTAAATGAACCGTAAAACAATTCGCCGCTGAAAATCGATGAGCTGCCCCACAGCCGGTCACCCAACTTTGCCGACAGACGCATGCCGTTGCAAAATTCCCCCTTCTCTCCCGTTGCCGCGTTGTAATATCCGCTGCCGATAAAGGACTCATAGCCGATAAGATTATAATACAAGATATCCCCGTCAAAGAAGGCGGCTTCGGCGTAAATATAATCGCCGATTGCGAATTCCGCTTCGGCATCCGGTTTTGAATCGAAGACAAATATCTCCCCTTGTGATTGGCTGTCATATACATACAGGTCGTTGTTTTTATAATAACTTTTATATCGTCCCGATTCGGATACCCGGACATCGTATTCCGCGGAGGGATAGGGGGTATTCCGGTTGTTCCAGACATAGACGCCGGTATCGGCCCCGTCGCCGCCGAATTCGACCTCGTAATAAACCGTATATGACCCGTCATCCTCCAGCGACGGGCTGCGTTCGCAGGCGAAGCTGAACATGAATTTTCCTTCGCTTTCATATCTGCCGGTCCAGATGCCGTTGGTAATGCCGGTTATTATATAGCCTTCGTCGTAAATATCGGCAAAAACAACGGTATCGCTTGTGTTGCCGCTGTCCGGCGGGTCCAGTATATCCAGTTTAAGCCCGGTAAGACGCGTCCTGTAGTCATTGGGAAAATCATATCCCGCCGCGTATCGTTTGCGTCCGGCGCTTACCAGGGCAACCGAGTCACCCAGCGCGAATGCATATATAATCTCTCTGTCCTCTCCTATGATATCGGCAATATTGAGGACGGTGAATCCGCCCGTATATACCGTCTGTTTGAGTTCACCCGAAGCCTCACCCAGTATTTTATGGGCCCTGACCATCTCCCACCTATCGCTAAAATGTATAAGTTGGTCGGTTCTTTTGCCGTCAATAAGATAGCATCTGCCGCCAGACCCGTTGAGCGCGCCATACAGGACGGAAAAATAACTTATATAGTCGCCGTATTGCGCCAGATATACCGCGCTTTCCAGGATAACCCCCTCAAAATACGGGTAGGTCCGGCCCTCGATATAATTTATGACGACCGGACTGTAATCACCGGCAATATAGTGCTCGGCATACCACTGCGCCAGCGTTTCGGCGTCGGCAGCCGATTCCGTGTAAATCAGGCCGTCCCGCATGGCCGCGTCGGGCGATATCAAATCCGGACCATCGCCATCATCGGTTTCCGCGGAGGTCAATTCCCCGGTTATGTCCGCAGGCTCATTGTTATTGCCGCATGAAAGCAGCGCGGCAAACAGCAGCGCCGCCATAATAATCAGGACTTTTAATTTCATGTAAACCGCTCCTTTCCGCATAATTAACATAATTATCGGTTCAGTATATGCTCGGCACACTTAATACCGTCAACGGCAGCCGATATAATACCCCCGGCATAGCCCGCCCCCTCCCCGCACGGATACAGCCCGCTAAGCCCCACCGCCTCGCAGCGGTCGTCTCTCGCAATGCGCATCGGGGAGGAGCTGCGCGTTTCGGCGCCGGTCAGCAGCGCGTCGGGACAGGCAAATCCGGGCATCCAGTCGTCCATCTCGGAGATTGCCTGCCTGAGCGAGGAGACAATATAATCGGGCATATATGAATCCACACCCGCGAACGCCGTACCGGGCAGATAGGTCGGTGTTACGTCTCCGAAGCGGGTGCTGTCCCGGCCGCATAAAAAATCCTCCAACCGCTGCACCGGCGCCCTGTAACCGCCTCCGCCCGCCCGGTACGCCGCCGCCTCAATGCCACGCTGAAATCCCATACCCGCCAGCGGATGACTGCTTTTGAGGTCCTCTTTCAACAGCGTAACAAAGAGCGCGCTGTTGGCGTTGCGCCCGTCCCGCCTGTATTCGCTCATTCCGTTTGTCACAACCCCGCCGGCTTCGGAAGCCGCGGCGACCACCGTTCCGCCCGGACACATACAGAAGGTATAAACGTTTCTTTTGTTTTTAAGGTGGACGACCATGCGGTAGTCGGCGGCGCCCAGTTCGGGTCGGCCGGCAAAATCGCCGTATCTGAGCTTATCGATTAGCCGCTGCGCATGCTCGATGCGCACACCTACCGCAAAGGGCTTCTGTTCCATGACAATACCGCTGTATTGCAGCCATTCAAAGGTATCCCGCGCACTGTGCCCGATTGCCAGCACAATCTTTTCGGCGTCAAGCTCGCCGTAAACCCCGTCCGCGGTTATACCGGCGCCGGTCACCCGTCCGTCCCTGCTCAGAATCCGTGTCAGCGCCGTATTAAACCGCACCTCGCCCCCCAGCTCCGTGATCTTCTTTCTGATGTTTTTTACCGCGCCGTGCAGCCTGTCGGTGCCGATATGTGGCTTCTCCAGATACATAATCTCCGGCGGCGCTCCGGCTTCAACGAACTCGCTGAGGATTTTATATTTGCGTGCGTCATACATACCCACCTTGAGCTTGCCGTCGGAATATGCGCCCGCGCCCCCTTCGCCGAACTGTACATTGCTTTCCGGGTCAAGAAGCCCGGTTTGCCGGAACTTTTGAACACTTTCTCTGCGGCTGTCTATGTCAGCTCCGCGCTCAATCACAACGGGCGCCGCGCCGGCCTGGGCCAGAATCAGAGCCGCGAACAGTCCCGCCGGTCCGCAGCCCGCCACCACCGGACGCAATCCGGGTTTTTTGAGTTCCGGCAGAATATAGAGCGGCGACGGCTCTTTGCTTGCGCGTTTATCCCTGCAATGCCGTATGACCTCCCCTTCATCTCCGTCGACCTCCGCGGCAAGGGTCATATCGAAATATATATTTTCTTTATCCCGGGCATTTACCGCGCGCTTTTTTATCTTGATACGCTTAATGCGCCCGGCGTCGATACCAAGCCTTTTCGCCGCAGCGTCCTTCAGGTATTTTTCATCATAGACAAGGGGTATGGCCAGTCCGGCTATTCTGATCATTATTTTACCGTTTTTCCCATTCCGTATTACCGTATTTATTATTAGATATATCACAATAATACATCGGTGTCAACCGGAGAGGGTGTTGAATATGTCACACAGATACCTTACCAAGTCATTATTTATTACAGCCATGGAATGTCCCGCGAAGCTTTTTTATTCGGGCAAGCCGGAATATGCCAATCAAAAAATCGAGGATTCATTTCTCATGGCGCTTGCCGAGGGGGGATTCCAGGTCGGCGAGCTGGCGCGATGCTATATACACGGCGGTTGCCGCGTGGCACCCCATGATTACACGGAGGCGCTGCGCCAAACCGCCGGACTGCTCAAACGCGACCGGGTGATTATCTATGAAGCGGCAATCCGGTATAACGACTTTTTTATCCGCACCGACATCCTGATAAAAGAAGGCTCACACCTCGAACTGATTGAAGTCAAGGCCAAATCGACCGATGAGGCAGACGAGGAGTGTTTTCTGACCAAAAGCGGTTCGGTTTCCTCGGCTTGGATGCCTTACATACTGGACATAGCCTTCCAGAAATATGTCCTGCGGCGCGCCTTTCCCGATTTTGATGTTTCGGCCTTTTTGATGCTGGCAGACAAACAGGCACGGTGTCCCGCCGGCGGTCTGAGCCAAAAGTTCAGGATAATCAAAGACATGTCGGGCAGGAAGCGAATCGCGGCGCAAGATTTATCGGACGCAGAGCTGTCCGAACCGATTTTATGCAAAGTAAATGTCGATGGCTGCTGCGAGGCTGTCTACCGGGACAGATACGGTCCCGACAACCGCGATTATGCCGGATACGCGGATTTTCTGGCTGATTGCTATAAGAATGACATTAAAATCAAAACGATGCCCTCCGCCTCCTGCGGCAAATGCGAATTTACCGCCGACGGGGACGACCAAAGAGCCGGACTGCTCAGCGGGTTCAGGACATGCTGGAAGGAGCACTTCGGCTGGCAAGACCGGGATTTCTCGGAGCCGACTATATTTGACATATGGAATCTGCGAAACAAAGACCGGTTCATACAGCAGGGGAGGGTAAAAATGTCGGACATTACAATCAACGACATTTCATTTAAAAGTAAAAGTAATCCCGGACCGGGCCTTTCCGCCGGAGAGCGTCAATGGCTACAGATCTCAAAAGCCCAAAACAATGACCGCACCGTTTACATTGACAGCGACAACCTGAAACGGGAGATGGAATCCTGGGTTTACCCGCTGCATTTTATAGATTTTGAAACAACCATGGCCGCCATC
>JAQVWU010000229.1 GCA_028709565.1 Eubacteriales bacterium | reverse complement strand
GAAGATACAGGCAAATACGGCGGCGGGCTGCGGTATGTAACGGCGCAGCGATGTTCCGGCACAGCAAGTAAATTATTAAGTAAAATAATAAAATCAAGCACAAAAAAATCCGATATAAAAAACATAAAAAAGATAGAATATTCTTTCATATTGTTGTATAATGTAATCACCGCACAAATACACAACAAAGCAAAAGGAGACAATTCCAAATATACTGTACCCGGAATAACCGATTACATGATTGACGCAATTATTTTGGGATACAGCCGCTTTATGCATATGGCACGGCAGCTGTGAAAAAATTAAAAAACATACCGCACATATATTCTGTCAAGAATTATTAACTATAAACTATGAACTATGAACTATGAACGGAGGTCTTCCGATGAAAACGGAGATGACATCACGCGAACGCCTTATGCGCATTTTTAAAGGCGAACAAACCGACCGTCCGGCGCTCAAACTGTGGGGAGCCGGCAAATACAGTAAAGGTGACCGGCTGCTGCACCCCGATTACGCGCCCGTGGCGGCAAAAGCGTCTGAAATTACCGATCTTTTCGGGGGCAGCGGTTCAGCGTTTGATATATATTACGGCAAAAACGGAGCGGGAATGGTAAGTTCCGAAACCCGCGAGACGGGTCAGGAAGCCTGGCGGGATAACCATATAACCTATCGCACACCCGAAGGCGAACTGCACGCGATTCATCGCTGGTCCACTGTCGGTGAGCCGGGCTATGTACTCGAGTACGCTGTTAAGGACGCGTCGGACCTGAAAAAACTGCTTTCGATTCCATATGAACCGTTCGATTTTGCCGATAATCACGCGGCCGCGGAAGCCGCGATGGGCGACAGGGGGGTTGTTTGCTTCGGTCTGGACCATGCGGCATATGCCGTACACCGCATGACCGGTTCGGAAACCCTGGCTTTTTTAAGCGCGGATGACCGCGGTCTGCTTGACGAGGTGATCTCCGCCTATTCGGACCGCATTATCGCCCATGTCGAAAATGCGCTTCGCTGCGGTATCCGCGCTCCGTTTGCCTGGGTCGGACCCGAATTGTTTATACCGCCGCTCATGTCCCCCCGTGATTTCGATGATTTCGTGCTTAAATATGACCGTCCGCTCTGCGATCTCATTCACAACGGCGGCGGATATGTATGGGTTCACTGTCACGGAAAAACGGGTTGTCTTATCGACCGCTTTATCGATATGGGGGTCGATATACTCAATCCCCTCGAACCGCCCAAAAACGGCGACGTCATACTGCGCGATGTGGTAAAAAAATTCGGAAACCGCATCGGTCTTGAGGGCAATATCGAGATTCAGGATATCCTGCTTGCCCCACGGGACGAACTGGGCGCCTTAATCGATGAGTGTGTCGACGCGGGCAGGGAGAGCGGACGCTTTATTTTATGCCCGTCGGCAGGTTACGCGGAATATCCGCGTCCGACAGCTCATTATATAGACAATCTTATGTTTTACCTGAATTACGGATATGAAAAAGTAACCGCCAAAAACTAAAAGATCCGCGTGTTTCCTGCGGATCTTTTATCGGATTGATTGCTATCGCTTTTATTTTATTATTTCGCCGTAGCATATACCGAACGCGGCGACGGCGTTGGATTCGTCGGTATCAATATGGACGGCTGCGGCGAATTTGGGGCTGACGCGGACAACAAGGTCGCCCAGGACCGCCGAACGTACCGAATCGATTTTAAGCGACACCGTCTGCTTATCGGCCACGCCGAATTTTACCGCATCCTCGGGGGTCATATGGATATGACGTTTGGCGACAATCACGCCCCTGTCCAGCTGAATCTCACCCTTGGGTCCCGTTATTTTGATGCCGGGGGTGCCTTCGATGTCACCGCTTTCACGGACGGGAGCCTCTATGCCGAGGGTGCGCGCGTCGGTAAACGAAATTTCAACCTGGCCGGCCGACCGGGCAGGTCCGAGAATAATTACATTTTGTATGGATCTTTTCGGTCCGACAAGGGTCACGCGTTCATCGCAGGCAAACTGACCGGGCTGACTCAAATCCTTCTTCCGCGTCAGTGCGGCTCCCTCCCCGAAAAGAATGGCAATCTGCGCTTCGGTTAAATGCACATGACGTGCCGAGGTTTCGACAATAACCTTATTTGACATATATACCTCCGACCGTTTTCACGGCAAAAAAATAAAATTAAAATATTAATACAAAAATTTTACATAACATTAAGAAAAAACAGTAAGAAAAATATTAATTCCGGACGTTCTTTCTCCGTATGCATATATTCCTCAGTTTTAATTATACTATATTTATGTTAAAAAGTAAAGTAAATATGTTAAATAAACTGTGATAATGACGGAGGAACACATCGTGCCGATACCCGAGAACTGTTTTAACCAGTTTAACCAATCTAACCAAGATGAAAACGACAGCAGCGATGATGAACAAGCCGAAACAAAGGACGGCGATAAAGGCGCTGAACTTGATACTATAATAAAGGGCGGCGCGATAACCGCCGCAGGTCAGGGCCTCCGTCTGCACTGTATGTCGATTATAGGTCAGGTTGAAGGGCACTATCTTCTCGGCAGCGGTCAAAAGGCTACAAAATACGAACATTTAATCCCGCTGCTTGTTTCGGTGGAGCTGGACGACGCGGTGGACGGTCTGCTTATCATGCTCAACACCATGGGCGGCGATGTCGAGGCAGGGCTGGCCATAGCTGAAATGATCGCGTCCATGACCAAACCGACCGTTTCGCTCATACTCGGCGGCGGACATTCGATAGGCGTACCCCTTGCCGTCTCGGCAAAGCGTTCGTTTATCGTGCCGACGGCTTCCATGACCCTGCACCCGGTTCGCATCAGCGGAACGGTAATAGGAGCGCCCCAAACCTTTTATTATTTCAACAGGATGCAGGACCGTATTCTGTCTTTTATCGGTTCACATTCAAAGGCGGATGTCAATAAAGTCAGGGAACTTATTATGAAAACCGATGAAATCGCCACCGATATAGGCAGTGTAATCAACGGAAACGAGGCGGTCGAACTGGGACTGATAGGAGCGGTGGGAGGCCTGAGCGACGCGATTGCCGCCCTGCGGGAGATGAAGGAACAGAAATCCGAAGAAAACAAGAATAATACAAATAACACTGATAAATAAAATCGGCGGTCGGATATCATAATCTGACCGCCATGTTTTTATATATTTTATGCGATTTATTCCATCTCCTCCAAACCGAAGTAACGCTGACTTTCATTCCATTCGGATATCAGCCGGTTCTGCCTGATAAATTGCTGCCAGTCAAG
The DNA here is from genome assembly GCA_028709565.1 of Eubacteriales bacterium. Classification (GTDB taxonomy): domain Bacteria; phylum Bacillota; class Clostridia; order Oscillospirales; family CAG-272; genus JAQVWU01. Next base: position 2,165 of record JAQVWU010000229.1, on the reverse strand, counting down.
GTAACCGTCATGTTTTTCAACCAAAGAACCGAGCTTCCGGACAAGGGATTCCAGAATATGAGCGTATGCCCCGTCTTCGGCAAGGTCACGCAGTTCAAAAGGGTCGGCCGCCAGATCATACAGCTCATTTTGCCATATACCGCCGGCGCCGGGTGAGCGCACAAGCTTGCAGCTGCCGCTGACCAGCGCGCGCCATTCGCCGCTGCCGCGAAGCGACGCCTGGTGACAGGGAATGTATTCGGTCAGATAAGCGAATCCGCCGTCTGCCGTACCGTTTACAATATCCGACGCGTCGCAGCCGTCACACCTTTCGCCCGAGATATCGATGCCGGCAAGCGAGAGCAAGGTGGGCGCGATATCGACAAGGCTCGCAATGCCGCTGCGGCGCCCTGCCCTGAGCTTATTTCCGTATGAAACGATGAAAGGTATATGGACCGATTCTTCATGGGGCAGCTGTTTATCGGTCAGACCGTGGCTGCCCAGCATGTTGCCGTGGTCCGAGGTATATACGATGACAGTATCCTCACGCAGCCCCCGCCCGTCAAGCGCGGCAATCAGCCGCCCCATCATGGAATCCAGTTCGGTTATATGCGCATAATAACCCTGTATCTGACCGCGGAGGGCGGTTTCGTCAAACCTGATACTGGGTGAGCGCATTACGGGAAAGGTGACATTGTCCCTCAGAATAAAGGATTCCGGGTCATACAGCGCCTTTGTTTCGGCGGGAACCAGGTCGTATGGGTCATGCGGTGTACCAAATGACAAAAACATCGCAAAAGGCCGGTCGGTATCCGCCGAAGCGATATACTCTTCGGCGAGTCCGGTCTGAATATGCGGCTCGTAGCCCTCCGTGTAATGGCGGACATCATCATTGTCATCGTAGTAGGACTTCATATAATTATGATTGCAGTTGCTGCCGCGCCAGTAATCGAAGCCCAGCCGGTTTTCTGCGGTGATGAACTGATCGCGCGGAACGCCCCCCAGATGCCATTTGCCGAAATAGGCCGTATTATATCCGTTTTCATTCAATATATGGGCAATACTCCGCGAATCGGGCCGTATGCGAAGGTCGTTGGTTATGGCGCCGTGGCGCAGGGGATAGGTGCCGGTCAGCAGCGTGCCCCTCGCCGGAACACAGACGGGACAGTTGGAATAAAACCGGTCGAATACAACGGCTTGCTGCGCCCATTTGTCGATATTGGGGGTGATAACCTCGCTGCTGCCGTAGCAGCCCAGGTCGGAAAACCGCTGCTGATCCGAGAAAACAAACAGAATATTAGGATGCTTTGACATAACCGCTCCTTATACCACGTATTCGCTTGAAGCCGTATCTCCGCCGTGGCCGGTCCAGTTGGTATGGAAAAATCTGCCCCGGGGACTGTCCAGTCTTTCATAGGTATGCGCCCCGAAGTAATCGCGCTGCGCCTGAAGCAGGTTGGCAGGCAGCTTTTCGCAGCGATATCCGTCATAATAGGTGAGGGCAGCCGCAAAAGCCGGGGTGGGAATGCCGTTTGTCACGGCAGCAGCCACAACCCTGCGCCATGCCGGAACCAGAGAGGTAATTTTATCTTTAAAATATTTATCGAGAAGCAGATTCGTCAGAGAAGGGTTATTGTCAAACGCTTCTTTTATTTTACCGAGAAATACCGAGCGTATGATACATCCGCCCCGCCACATAAGGGCTATTCCGCCGTAATTGAGGTTCCAGCCATAGGTTTCCGCGGCCGACCGCATTAAGACATATCCCTGGGCATATGAAATGATTTTGGACGCGAGCAGCGCGTTGCGTATATCGTCGATAAAGGCTGTTTTATCGTCGCCGTCAAATCTGCCCATCTGTCCCCCGAGCACACCGGAAGCCGTCACACGCTCTTCCTTCATGGCCGACAGACAGCGGGCAAACACCGCTTCGCCGATAAGGGTTAACGGAACCCCCTCTTCAAGAGCGGCAATGCTCGTCCATTTGCCGGTTCCCTTTTGTCCCGCCGTGTCGAGTATTTTATCCACAAGGGGTTCGCCGTCGGTATCCTTATATGCCAGTATATCGGCAGTGATGTCTATGAGATAACTGTCGAGTTCCGATTTATTCCATTCGGCAAACACGGCGTGCATTTCATCGGCGGTCATGCCGAGATAATCTCGCATGAGCTGATAGGCTTCGCAGA
>JAQVWU010000228.1 GCA_028709565.1 Eubacteriales bacterium | reverse complement strand
TATATAGAATCGCCCGTATTTTCATGCGCCAGCACCCGGGACCGGTTGCCGAAGCAGTCGCCCGACTGAATGGGGTTCCACCCGAGATAGGCCCAGGACTCCCGTATACCGACCCCCGCCGGCCGAAACGGAACGGGACCGCTGTAAAAGGACATCTGCACCTGGCGTCCCCAGTCGGCGCTGTTGATCAGATTCGGTCCACCCTGTTCGGAAAGCCATGTAACCGCGCCCCCCAAGCCGAGATTTATACCCAGTCTGACACCGGCGTTTTCAATTACACTCACGCCGTCAAAATTAATATCATCGGTCTTTTTCATATCGACACCTCTTTTCGCAATTTTACGCATTATAACACATATATAACTGCCATGTCAATTATATAAAATTTCAGAATAATCTAAATAAATACGATAAAAACAATAAGAACGGAACCCCCATATGACCATACGAAAAGCCTTTTTCACCCTCTGCGGCGTGAACTTCTTCATTTACGGCATAAACGCCGTGTATAACTGTTTTATCCCCCTGTATCTGGGCGGTCATTTCGACGAAATCACGGTGGGAGGCCTGCTTTCCATCGGACCGGTTGTAATGATGGCAGCCCCCCTGCTGTGGGGCGTTTTATCCGATAAGGCAAAATACAAGAACAATGTGCTGGCTCTGATTGTCTGCTGCGCCGCCGTATCCTTTTTTATGATTTCGCTGAACGACTCGCTGGCATACACGGCATTCACCCTCGCGCTGACCATGTTCTTTATGTCGCCCTACGGGGGACTGGTCGATAACATAACCCTTGAAGCCACGGCTCAGACCGGGCTCAGATACGGTCCCATCCGCCTCATGGGCACGGTGGGATACGGTGTCATCGCCGTTGTAATCAGCGTGCTGCCCTCATCGAACCCGCTGTTCCTGTTCGGCTCGTTTGTCATAATTTCGCTTACGGCAGCCCTCTTCCTTAAAATCTGTCCGCAGATATCCGGCCATGCCGCAAAAAAGGAAAAAGCCGACCTCAGACCGCTGATACGCGATAAAAACATGACACTGATTATCATAATAATATTCGCCGTTATGTTCGCCTTTTCCTATTATTCGAATTTCATGCCTTCGTATATGACGGTGGAGCTGGGCCTGCCCGCCTATATATGGGGTATAAACGTATTTGTCACCCTCGCGCTGGAATTTCCCTTTTTCATCTGGTTCGATAAAATCATGAAACATTTCAGCCTGCGGCGTCTGCTAATCGTCACCGCAGCCGTCTCGGCGCTGCGATACCTGCTGCTGGGTTTGGTTACCCATCCCGCGCTGATTCTCGCGGTCGGCGCCCTGACCGGCGCGTGGGTTACCGTCGCCATCTACTGCGGCACCTATTATATCAGCGCGACGGTGCCCGATAATATACGCGCGTCCGGTCAGTCGTATATGTACGCGGTGGGTTACGGCACCCCCAAGGTGCTCGCCGGCATCGGCGGGGGCATTATGACCCGCTATCTGGGCGTGCCGACTTCCTATTTCCTGTGCGCCGCCCTGTGCGCCGCCTGCCTTATCGCCGCCTTCATGTTTCCCCGGGAATACGCATAACATAAACTTATTATAAATAATCCGCCGGGGTCTGTAAATGCTTACCCCGGCGTAAAATTATTCCTGTGTCTTCGCGACCCACCGTGCCCAGCGCGGGTCGGCTTTGATTTCCTTTTCCACCCGTGAATAGTCGGGGTTGCACCAGAACGGCCAGTCCTGTGGCAGCGATTTTGCTATATTTACCGCAGGTCCGGACAGGCATTTTACAAAAGAAACAAGCGGAGCGGTGAAACGGTGCTCATTGCCGTCCAGCAGCGCTTCAAGGGCTTTGGCGTGTTCCAGCGCCTTATCCAGCGACCCGAAAGCGTCGTCGTGATAGCCGCGTTCCCACTGTATTCTTGACAGATACAGATATAACTGTATGAGCTTCCCGTGATATTCCCCGAAATTGCCGTCATCGCAGATAAGCCAAAACAACGCAATCAGACCTTTTATCTTTTCAATGGGCATATCGCTTTCATAATGTCCAGCGTTGTTGATCAGGCCGTATACGAGCTGTCCCGAAAAAGCCGAAGCCATTTTAAGCAGCGCGTCTCCGATATACCGTGCTTCATCCCTGCCGTCCGCCGCCGACGCCAGCATTATCTCCCGGCAGTGTTTGAGCTCCGGCATGCGGTTGGCGTATGCGGCGGCTTTTTCGTATTCCCCGAAGTTTCGGTAAAGCAGCACCAGTATATTTATCGCTCTGGTAAGCGCCGATACGCGCGATTATCCCGTCAACCTTTTTTTCGCGTTCACACTCGTACCCGAACAACTCGTCAATGGTAATGCCGAAATAGTTCGCAATCGGCGGTATCAGCTCCATATCCGGATAGGAAGCGCCCGACTCCCAGCGGGAAACCGCCTGACAGGTAATCCCGAGAACGGCGGCCAGCTCTTCCTGCGTCCTGCCGTCCCGTTTGCGCAGATATTTGATTTTTTCTCCAAGCAGCAGTGTCATATCAATCCCTTTCTTTGTGTCTTAACATTAATTTAATTTCACCGGTGTGATTTTAGTATAGCATGTAAAACACAAAAAGTATATTATCAATCGGTTGTATAATATTAAACCGCTGATTGATTTCGGTAATTCATAAAAAATTCATGCAACGAAAATACGTTTTGCCGCACTATATGGGTAAGCGTAAGAAAGGAGGGCAGCCATGAGCGATCTTGCCAAACTGTACACAAGCGAATACATGGCAAATGTGTTTTACTTTTGCCTCAGGAAAACGGGAAACGCATACGAGGCCGAGGACCTGACGCAGGATATATCGATGTGTGTGTGTTCCGAACTGCGCAGGGGCACGGAGCCGGCGAATTTTTCCGCATGGGTATGGCGTATCGCAAAAAACCGTTACAGTGTATGGGCCGAACGGAAACATAAAAAGAGTGATTTCGTTTCCGGTGCGGATATCGATGATTTTGAACCTGCCGACGAAACCGCAATCGAAAACGAGCTGATACAAAACGAGGATATGTCGCTTCTCCGGCGCGAGCTGGCGTTCATTTCGTCCGATTACAGGAACATAATCGTCGCCTTTTACATTGACGATATAAAAGCGAAGGATATCGCCTCGCGGCTGAATCTCCCTGAGGGCACGGTCAGAAGCAAACTGCTCCGCGCGCGAAAAATATTGAAAGAAGGTATGGGTATGGCAAGGGATTTTGGCAAAATGAGCTATAAACCGGAAGAGGTCGGCTTTATCATGAACGGAATATGCGGAAAATACGGCGAGCCGTGGACGATCTTCAATCACAAGTTAAGTAAAAACATACTGTTAGCCGCATACAGAACACCGTCAGCGGCAGAGGAACTTGCGATTGAACTCGGTGTGGCGCTTCCCTATATGGAAGATGAGCTAGAAAAGATGGTTGCCGCGACGCTGCTGCGCAAAAACGGCGTTAAATATGAAACAAACATTTTTATCGTAAGCGCGGATGCCCAGGAGCGTATATATGCCAATTCACGCGAAATTGCGCCTGAACTGACGCAGGTTTTGACCGCGCTGCTTGAATTTGAAGTAAAAAACAATAACGAATACAGCCCCCGATGGAACGAGGGTTATCAGCCATACGAGGACGCAAAATGGGCGCTGCTGATGAAGCTGGTCGACAGGGTCCATTTCGGCGTTCTGCGTGAATATGAAAAGCAGGCCGGAGAGCAGTCCCCAGCCGGTCTCGGCAAATGGGGGCATACCCTGCGTCCCAACGGCGGTGAATGGGATTTGCTCGGACTTGAGGCATATACGGGTGACCGCCCCGCGTTTGTAGGGCTTCACGGCTGCGTGGACACACCCGATTATATAGCGGACAGGGAAAGCATCGATTTCGGTCAGTTCAAATTTCAATATAAGAATATAAGCGATAAAACACCGATGCATATCAGTTATGAAGAAGCTAAAGCTTTGGTCGCGGCAGCAAACGGAGATACATCGGGAATACCGCAAAAGGTGCTGGACGACCTTATCGGTTACGGTTATCTCAAAAAAGACGAGGTCTATACGCCTGCCTTCCTGGTCATGAAAAAAAGCAATCTCAACCCCCGGGCAACCGAACAAGACGCGGAACATAAACGATTATACGGCGAGGCGGTGAAAATAGGATTCGGTCACTATACATTCTGCCGCGATATAATACGGGCTGAAATCCCGGATTTTTTCAGAGATGACCGTTATCAGATCGACCACGCCTGCGCGAACATATACGAAATGCGCGGAGCGGTGCTTGAAGAAGCCATCAGAACCGGTTATATTACCTGGGCGGAAAACGACGACCGAAAGATGCTCGGGGCGTATCTCGTAATATAATTTTAAAAATAAATCCCGGACAAAAACCGTCCGGGATCTTTTTATGTTATGTTTTATCTGTATAAATAGAATTTTGTCCAGACCCATTTCTGACCGACCTGTTCGTGGACAAATTCGTGGGTCTCATATCCGGCAACGGTGTTAAGGTCTCCGCCGCGCAGTTCCAACCTGACGGTATAAATCAGCTTGTTAGCATCAACCCGTTTGACCGACGCCTTCTCCCCGCCTTTTGTGATATCGCTGCCCCGCGCCGCGTCCAGGCCGTGGAGTTTGCCGCCAATATCGCGGTAGATATCCCGGCTGAGCAGACTCTCGGCGATGTCGTCGGAGAACAAGCTTTTTATATAGGCTTCAAGGTCGGCGTAGGTCTTTATCCGCGAGTCGCCTATCTCCCGGTAACCGCCCGCAGACAACTGCAACTCGGGTATGGGCTGTGCCGTGCCCGTTCTCTCGCGGAGTATGTCGTCTATGCCGTGGCGGGCGCTCATTGTGCTCATGTCAAACCATCCGTAGGCTTCGGCGGCGCGGCGGTTGACGTCGTACATATACGCCTCAATGTCGGCGGTTATCGACGGTCTTACCCGGTCGTATATCACGACACTGCCCAGGATGCATTTCTTTACGGCATCGGACATCCGGTCGTTGAAATGCAGAGAAAACATGAGCTTTTCACCGGAGGTAAAGTAATAGACACCGCCCTTTTCGTCGTCGCTCATCGCCGGGACGCCGCCGGGATATATCATCAGTTTGCTGAGCGTGGCCGCCGGTTTATTGTCGGCGTCGGTAAATTCGCCGTTCAGGCGGTTGTATGTCCAGCCGGCGGGCAGTTTCATCTTTATGAAAAATTCCGGGTCGGCGGCATACCCATCGGTCCCGTTATCCGAGACTAGGGTGACGCCGGGAGATATAAACACCGTCTCCGGACGGTTGTCCAGCAGCAGATTATACAGGCGTATCATGGTCATAACCGACATTTCGCGTGTATAGTCGTTTTTCGGCGCGAAGCGGTTATTGCCGACACCGATCATCACACCCCATTCGCTCATGTACCAGATGCCCTCTTCAGCCCAGCTGTCAATTAAGCCTTTATCGCTCC
>JAQVWU010000227.1 GCA_028709565.1 Eubacteriales bacterium | reverse complement strand
AAATAACAGCGCTTGTGGGACCGAACGGAAGCGGTAAAACAACTTTTATGAAAGCTGTATCGGGCTTGATTTCGATAGCTACCGGAACTATAGAGATCGACGGAATCACCTTTCAAGCGAACAGAGAGAAATATTTATCATTGCTTTCATGTATAATAGAAACACCTGCGTTATACCTGACACTGAGCGGATATGAAAATTTGCTGTTTATAAAAAATCTCAATAAAATATCGGACAACGATTTTAAATCAACCATCGATATTATAAATTTAAACGAAAGAATATATCACAAAACCGGCACATATTCCCTTGGGATGAAACAGCGGCTTGCTTTAGGCATGTGCTTAATAAAGAAACCAAAGGTTTATTTATTGGATGAACCTGTAAACGGAATGGACCCCGTTTCGGCGGATAAATTTTACAGTATTATTAAAAGAACCGCTGATAAATACAAGTCGATTTTTATTATATCTTCTCATATATTATCGGAACTCGGCTCTATTTCCGACAGGGTCCTGTTTTTAAATAACGGAAATATTGTCAAGGAAGTCAATACGCATGATGGCGATACGAATCTGAAAGAAATATATATGTCTTTATACAGGGGTAACGGCGATGAATGTGATAATTAAATTTGAGTTTAAAAAATTCCTCCGGAATAAAAAAAATATTATCGTAATAGCTTTGTTTGCGCTATGTATATCCGCTTTTTTATTTTTATCGAATACTTTAGATAACACTCTCTGTGACAGTGAAGCCGTTTATGTGGAATTGAGAATTGATCAGCATAAAAAAAACATTTCAAATTTAAATATAATGCTAATCGAAAATCCCGACCTATATGATTCGATTACCGAAAGTATTAAATTGTGCGAAGAATTTATAAGAATAATGAGAAATATGTCTGCGCATATTCAGAATAATGAACGTCTTTTGCTTCTTGCGGATAAGATCGAATATAATAATTTAAACATAGAGCATCTAAAAAACCCGAATATAGTCAGCGGTGTAAACATAGAAGAATTAGAAGAGGAAAATATATTCCTGGAATATTTGGCAGAACGCAAATTAGAGGAAATAAACGAACAGGCCTCTATAAAAGCCGATAACGCAATGGTACTGATTTTAGGTGATCCCGCAATTATAATAGCGATAACAACCGTTTTGATGTGCTCCGATGTTATGGCGTCGGAATTTGATAATAAAACATCGTATGTGTTGTTTTCACAGCCGATAAAAAAGAGAAAGATATTCTTCGGCAAATTCATAGCGGTAACAATTTTAATTACATTGTTTTTTGCACTGTTTTTTATATTTCTTTATATTGTGTTAACCGTTATAAAAGGCGGATTACAATTTCAATATCCCTATATTTATTTTAACGGCGGCAGCGGCGCTCTGACGCCCGCAATAACGGTTATTTTATTAAGTTTTGTGTTAATATATCTGTTGACGATTTTCATTATATCGCTGACGTTTTTAGTATCGTCCGTATTTAAAACTACTGTCGCGGTTGTCTCCGTAACTACCCTTGTTACCTTTTTGTTTTACTTGATGTCATCGAACGGTTTGCTCGGTAAAGCCGCGCACCTGTCTCCCTTTTCCTATTTAAATGTTACCTCGGTAATAAACGGGGAAGCGGCTGAGTTATTTAACAATATAAATGTTTGTTTTTTAAACGGTGTAATCGTACTGATTATATCTATATTGATCCTTTTGTCAGCCGGAATTTATATTTTTGAAAAAAACACCGGCAACATATAATAGCTTAATGCGATAAAATACAAGAATTGTATACCCTATCTCCGAATCCGGTTGGTTATCATTTACATTATTCTGCATCAACAAGTTACAGCTTATCTAAACCGGTACAACATTTTTAAATCCGTTAGTATTTAATTTACGGTTTGCGGCGATGCGAGAATTGTAGACTATCTTTTAAACGAGCAATATGACCATATTCTGCTTATGGGTCCTTTGTATCATCTCCTGGAGGAATCGGACAGAATAAAAGCTGTAAATTCGGCGCTTAAATTGTTAAAAGTAAACGGTGTGCTATACATTTCTTTTATTAATATGATTGCTGGAATGATTTATGCCATGAAATGTCAGCCTGACATAATATGCGATCAATCTGAAAATGAATTTTATAGTACTTTACTTAAAAATCAAAGCTTTGCGGGTAAAGCGTTTACACAAGCGTATTTTGCGAAACAGGATGAAATTTTACCGTTTATGCAGCAATTCTCTCTCGAAAAGCTTCATTTTTTCGGACAGGAAAGTATCACTTCGCCCTGTGAAAACAATATTATGTCACAACCACAGGAGATAGTGGATTTATGGCTTGATTTTTGCGAAAAGATATGCGAACGCGAAGACTTACTGAGCTGGTCGGAACATCTGATGTATATCGGGCGTAAAATACCCGAAAGGTAAAAATAATATAAATCATTGAAAATTAACTCTCGCACGATGAAAATTACACTCCCGCACGGAACTTTTACACTCCCGCACGGAACCCCTATACTCCCGCACGCAGCCAAGGGGGGGTTGCATTTGTTCATATATTATTAACAAGCTTAAAGTTAAAATTGTAAAAATCCATTCGGCGATGACACCAGAGTGCTTTCAAGTTAAATCTTCAGTAAAATAAAAAAGCAGTTGAAAACAATGCTTTTCACCTATAAAAGCAATAAAACCCGCTCCAATTTGAAGAGGGTTTTATCGTATCAATGGTATTACATGATGTGCCTAAAGTACATCAAATTGATACAATCGCACGGTAAACGCGTAGGGTGTTGCATTTTTTGCTTAGGGTGTTGCACTTTTGGAACCTACCACCACCCAAGAAAAGTTCGGTACCAGCATACGTAAAATTTAAATGCTTCATATTATTTATATCGTTCGTTAATATATATTGAAACACGACTCTGAATATAATCAGCGACCTGAGCTGCTGTCAATCCTCCATCGAAATATATATCAAGCTCTTCCCAGATTATTTCGTTTATCTTCGCTTCATATTTATTTCTTATATTTCCATCCGACAGAAAAGTGCGCAGGTGATTTGCATCATCTTCAGTAAAACGATATAATATACTGCCGATAGATTTATAAAATTTTTCTGTTTCCGAATCCGGTTTTTCATTTTCTTCACTTATCATTAATAATCCGGATTCTGCGGCGGCAAAATAGCTTTCATTCAAATAATAATATGTGTTGATAGCCTTATCAAGTATAATATTCAATGCGGATACTGTGACAGGTAAATTCGATTGCAGAACCTCGTCGGAAGTTTGCATTTTATCAGTAAGAAAATATTTAATAAACTCGAATGAGCCGTTTTTGCATTCCGATTTACTCGAAATTCCAAAACGATACATACTGTCAATTAATGTACCATTGGTGACATCTGTTGGATATCCCTTTATTACATATTCTTCTCCACCATATATGTATTTTAACGTAACCAGAGAATTAACACTCGAAATGTTGCTATCTAACAGATACAGTTTATCGTCTCTTATATCTACCAAGTCGGAATAATAAATATTTATTGGTCCTGTCAGAACTGTCTTGTCTTCAAATTCTTTTATCGGTAGATTTTTAATAAATTCTATATATTCTATAAATCTTTTACTACTAAAACTGCATGTTAAATTTTTATAATCGACAAAATCACCAAGATTAGCTTTGAGCAATGTCTTAAAAAAATACTTTTTGTTTATAGAGTTAATAACGCTTGCATTTTCACCCGCTTCTTCGTAAAGTTCATAAAATTCTTCGAGTGTCATAGATTCTTTATCTCCGACGATTGACGCTTTTCCGGTAAGTGTACTGATACTAAAACCGGTCGGCAGGCAATATAGTTCTCCGTTTGTCTCGTAAGCGATACGCACCGCTTTTATAATATCATCGCGGTTTATATCATCATCACTGTCGAATAATTCGTATAAATCAACCAACATACCTTTGTCAATATAATCATTATAAGGCATGATCATAGTGAAAAGAATTATATCTGGAATATTGCCTGCAACTAAATCCATATTGAATTTATCTACACCCGCGTTCATGTCTTCAATAGATTTATATACCGAATAATCTTTGAATACAACGCGGTATTTGTCGTTTAAACGATTAAAGTTTATCGCAGCAAGTAATATAGAGTCAACAGTGTCGGCATAAGCCAGAGTTATTGTAATTTTTGGCACTACTTGGCCATCCGGGACACGTGTCATTATAATAATATCATATATTTTTACCATACTGTTATCCTTTTCGGCAAACATGTCCTGCGAAACGCAAACCATTTTATCTGACGAAATCACAGAAATAAGTTCCGTATAATCGACATACAGACCGGAATTAACCCAGTCGCAGAGCATGACAGCTGTTTCGTCACCTTCTTTAAATCCGTAAACTCCGAATCTATTGTTGTAATATATGTCATAACCATCACCAAATTTTACAGAATATCTTTTTATGTTATCGGTCACGTTAACAGGTGGTGTTTTTACCATATCTTCAGCTATGCTGTCCAGTTTCTTTTCATCAGAATCAATATAATAATAATTAGGCGGATTGTTAAAACCGGTATATATATTTTCTGCAAGCATCTTATTGTCGGGTGTCAGCTGAAGATTTAGAGTCATCATGTTTATTTTTATTTCGAATAAAAACTTTAGATCAGGATTTAATACTGTGATATAGGTTTGCGATATGAGGTAAAGATTTTCGTCGGCATCGAATTTTATCGAATAATAAAATTCACCCGAATCGGTTAGATTGTTGATATTTACACTTGATATCAATTCTCCGTCAGGATTTAATTTATATAAAGCTGAGTAACCGAATATATAAAAATTGCCTGCAGAATCGATATCAAGAGAAGTTATTGAAACCGGGTTTATTTCATCAAGTGTCAATATTTGTTCGTTTTCGCCATTTAAATCAACGGAATATATTATTGATTTAGGTTCAAATGATTTATTATATATAATATTTCCTTCGCTATCTTTATGTTCGTTTATATACGGTGTTTCTTTCGAACCAACAACATAAACCCTGTCATTATTGGTAATAACATTATTAATACCATATACATCTGATGTATATGATGACAAGCTGTAATAATCGGGCAGTGACAGTGTTTTAAGCTCATAAACTCCCGTAACAGATGAAGAGACAGCTGTATCGTTTTGTCCCGACGATTTTTTTATATCGGGAATATTATTATTGCAAGAAACCAAGTTAATAAACAATGATAATAAAACAACACAAAAAAATATTTTTTTCATATTAATTTTTACCTTCATAATACTATAGATAGTGTTTAAATTATATTTTGCAATTAACGTATTATATTAACAATTACTATTCATTTAAGAATAACCGAAAAGCATTTGCGCCGAAGTACGATAACAAAGACGATAATGATGATAATTAGAGTGAAGCCATATAATCTGAAGAAAA
>JAQVWU010000226.1 GCA_028709565.1 Eubacteriales bacterium | reverse complement strand
TTATCATGGCCGCCCCTCTCCCGATTCGCTGCGTAAATTTATAGCGCCGGAAAAATTGTGGCATTGGTTCGACAAGGAGCAGAATCGCGCAAATGATGACTGGCTGACCCACGCTTCATCCATGGAACTTAGCGCAAACTCAGCCTATGCAGACCGTATAAAGCTGATGTCAGATCAGGTTAAAACATTGTTTAAATCTGAACCGACATCACTGGATGATTTTTCGTTGGCCAGTCAGATATCTCAGGCTGAGGCAAAGAAATATTTCATAGAACGATTCAGAATTTCCAAATGGCGTCGTACAGGTATAATATGGTGGAATTTAATAGACGGATGGCCGCAGATTTCTGACGCTGTTGTCGATTATTATTACGATAAAAAACTTGCGTATTATTATATTAAACGGTCACAGCAGCCTTTGTGCCTTATGTTTGATGAACCGGAAAACGGGTATCTGGCATTATACGCGGTTAACGATACTCAAAAGGATGAAGCGGTCTCGTATAAGATTATAAATATTACAACATCCGAAATTATAAAAGAAGATATAATCACTGCTGATGCCGATTCAAGCATAAACATATGGCAAAAGCCTTATACAGATGGCGAACAGCATTTTTATCTGATTGAATGGAGTTTTTCCGGCGGCACAGGAAAAAATCATTATATGACAGGTTTAAAAAACATTAACCTGAATGAATATAAAGCAGCGATAATAAAATCTGGTTTTGAGGTGAAATAGGCAATGTATTTTATCGGTATCGATATAGGCGGCACCAAATGCGCGGTGAGTCTCGGTGACACTGTCAATAGTGATATTAATATAAAAAACAGAGTCACTATCGAGACAGGAAACAGAAAACCTGATGCCGTCCTGGACGAATTGCTGCGTTTATTATATCAAGTTCTTGACAGATTTGAAATCGAAATTTCTGAAATAAAAGGAATAGGAATCAGCTGCGGCGGTCCCCTGGATTCTATAAGAGGCATCATTTTGTCACCTCCCAATCTGCCCGGTTGGGACAATATAAAGGTAGTGGACTTTTTTGAAACTAAGACGGGAATAAAGACCTTTCTTCAAAATGACGCAAACGCCTGCGCCGTGGCTGAATGGAAGCACGGCGCCGGACGCGGATATAACAATTTAATATTCTTGACTTTCGGTACGGGGTTGGGAGCCGGGTTAATCCTCAACGGCAGATTATATACAGGAGCTAATGATAACGCGGGTGAAATAGGCCATGTACGGTTAACCGAATATGGTCCTGTCGGATATTATAAAACGGGTTCCGCCGAAGGTTGGTGCAGCGGGGGCGGTATATCTCAATTGGGCATGATGGCCGTTGAAAAGGAGCTCGAAAAAGGCAGGTATCCGAGGTTATTGGAAGCTGCCGGTTCACTTGACAACATTACGGCCAAATTGGTCGGTGACCTTGCCGAAACCGAAAATGACCCGCTTTGTCTTGATGTATACAATGCCTGCGGAAGAAAACTCGGTATGGTGTTAAGCATATTGACGGATATTTTAAATCCCGAAATAATCATTATCGGCGGTATATATATGCGCAGCACGGCTTTACTTTCAAAACAGATAACCGAAGTGATTGAGCGAGAAACCTTGACACCCTGTCCGATAGTTCCGGCAGGACTTGGCGAAAATGTCGGTGATTATGCGGCACTTTCGGTAGCGGCGGCAAATTATGCATAAAATGATTCAGGAGTTAATTGCACGTTTTCCCGCGTTAATCCCAGAGACATCTTCAATTGAAGCAGCATTCGAACTGCTGCGCAAAACATATCGCGGCGGGGGAAAAGTGCTGTGCTGCGGAAACGGCGGCAGTTGCGCTGACTGTGATCATATTGTAGGCGAATTGATGAAAAGTTTCAAGTTTAAGCGCAATATCGATTATATCACAAAGGGAAATCTGCGTCTGTACGGTCCCGAAGGGGTTGAACTTATAAATAATCTTGAGGGCGCGCTTCCGGCTGTTTCGTTGTGCGGACATAATGCTTTAACCACCGCTTTAATCAATGACACAAATCCAAAGCTTACATTTGCGCAGCAGTTGTATGGCTTGGCTAAAGGCGGAGATGTTTTAATCGCTCTGACAACATCGGGCAATTCCGAAAATTGTATTTTGGCTGCAATAACCGCAAAAGCAATGGCACTGCCCGTAATCTCATTTACAGGAGATGACGGAGGCAAAATCGCGGAATATTCAGATGTTATTATACGCGCTCCTGAACATGAAACCTATAAAGTCCAGGAATATCATCTGCCGATATATCATACGTTGTGCGCGATGCTTGAAGAAGAGTTTTTCGGAAATCAAGATAATCAAATCGGTCCAATCGGTAAATAAAATGCGGAAGCGTGTATGGATTTGAGATTGTCAATCATAATATCGCTTAACTAATCTGCATATCGAATCAATGGTTCTTGCCGAATGAGTTTCATCCACATTTGTCTCCGCATATTTGATGGATTCAAATACTTCCGTTATGTCACCTATTTCGCTTTCATCGCTTTGATACAGTATTTTTGACATTATTTCACGCGGAGTATCGGAATCCTTAACGCCGATACCCGCGTTTTTCCATGATTCTGTCAATACAGAATACGCATATTTTAATTTTTCGCTGTTGTTTTGAATGGTATTTAGGCGAATCATGAAATCGCGGTAACTGTTGCGGATTCTGTTTTTATGTGGATTGTATTCTTTTACGGCACCTTCATCCATCTTTATTTCCTCGTCACGGTAATCGAGGATGACATAGCTCTCTTTGTCGGTTTTATTGAACTCAATTACATTTAAGATAAAATCCATAATGTTATTTATAAGTGAAGTAAAAAAGCTTTTTATCATTAACCATGTTTCACGGCGTCGGCTGATTATAAAAAACAGGATTACTCCCAATACAATTATTAAAAACAACAAATAGAATACTTTGGAGACATTGCCCCTTTTGTCCATCGTATCAATCAATCCGCTGAATACCGAATCATTAAATGATTGAGCTATATCAGAAGCTTTCTCCGTAACGTTTTCATCACGAAAAAATGATGAAAGCGCAAAAAACAACACCATTTTAACAGTCGCACCGATACCTACAGTAAAGGACAACGTGATTATCAGCACAATCGCCAATATTATTATTGTTATTATTACCAGTGACAAATTATACAGACGCGCGGTATCGGTTATTTTTACGGTTTTAGTAATTCTGAAGGTTCTCAGCACATTGCTTTGATTCAATAAAAAGAATACGCATACTATATATATAAGCAGACAAAAAGTGACAAAGGTCTGGTTTACACCTCCGTATACCAATGTTATCATATAGTTGATAAAAAAAGCGGCGGTAAGCGGTAAAACGGTTTTTATTGAAATTATTCTACTAAAAGGATAAAACCATATGAGAATGCCGATTGTTATCGAAAAGACTGCCAAAGCAGATATAATTGCAGGTATAATTGTATATTTGTCATAATATTGATCCAAACCGGTTTCCACACGGTGTTTTAAATAGCGTGTAATAAGATCATTCACAAAAAAACCGGATGTGAATGCGATAATCAGCGTTAAAACAGCCTGATGTGGTTTGAAAAAAGTTTCTGTACTTTCATACGCGTTATTATCAGCGGTTCGTTTTATCTTTAAAACCGATCCGAATCCCCATTGAATAAAATATCCGAAAAAAACACAGGCAACAGGAAGGCACAGGGAAAAAAACGCGGGGTAAGTAAAATTATGGTATGCCGTTATATACAAATACGGAACAATTACCATGGATATCGCAATAATCGTTATAACAATATTGAGACGGTCATAAACATTACCCGGCGATATTGTTATTTTTGCCGATTTATTTTTATTCATTCAAATCACCGATTTATCGATATACGTCTTGAAAAACACCTTGATATTATTCGGAATTATAATCGCATTTTGATTAGCCGTTGTTATATAAAATATAACTTTGACCCCCTGCTTTTCTAAAACATCATGAAATACTATCATACGTTCGTCAATGTATGAGGATATGACAATCATATTGCCGTTATTCGCATAAAAAAACGGATTGCCGGCGATATGGTCGAGCATTTTATCTGTCTGACATGATATTTCTGTTTTCAAAGACGCCAACATTCGAAGAACGTTTAATATATCATTTTTACCCCGGTACGGTTTTGTCACAAGTATTTGGCTTCCGATTTCATCATCGGATATTGCTTCCAGACCCACACTGGCTGGCGGAGTGTTCGCTAACAATCTGACCGGAATATTATACGAAGATATTTTATCCAGTATTGAGGCGCATACCGTTATACACATTTCTATATACTCCGGGGAACTGGGTTCGTGTGGGTGCAGTTCACGACTCCTTGACTGCATGTTCAGTATTATATTAAAAAGATATTGTTCGGTATACTCCTCAACATTTACCATTAATTTACCGTGAACGGCACTTGATGTCCAGTTGATACGGTTCATAGGATCATTCGGCATATACTCTCTTGCTCCGGCAATCCGCAAGGGGTCGGAAAGCAGACTTCTCATGACTGTCACCTCACCGCTGTGAAAATATGATGATGTAAAATAACTGTCAAGATCAATGGCGCGAGGTAAAACAACCACCTGATTATGTCGTGTCCGCGGCGCGTCAAAGGCTTTTGAATTTGCATTAAAACCAAACAGGTCATTTGATACGATAAGAACCCGTCCTAAGTTATATGTGCCGCGTGTCATGCAGTTAATTCGCCATCTGCGTTTGATTTTAGAATTACCTTTTAATACAAAAGCGCTCTGTATATAATTTTTAAATTCATCGCCTTTATTTTTTAACACACTCTTGTCACCGAGTCTGAAACATAATCCCTTGGGCAGTTCGGTATCAACCCTGACAGAGGAAACGGGCAGTTTTTTGGCGTTTGTTATTTCCTCATACATAAATATATCTTCGCCTTCGAAGACTTCCTCAGCGCTGAGTGATACCGAATAATCGAGATTTTCAAAGGTCTTTTTATCATAAACAGCCTTTTGAATAAGGTAAACAATAACAGCGGCGATTATAATCGCTATAAAAAACATGACTTACTCCACTATCGGTGCGGGGACTTTATCCATAATATATTCGATTAGATTTTCGTTTGATTCAGTCAAACGTATTGTACTCTGTGAACGTGATATAATGCGGTGGGCCAATACCGGAACCGCCATCATTTTTACATCATCGGGCAAAACAAAATCACGTCCCTCAATGCCTGCCCATGCTTGAGACGCTCTCATTAGCGCAAGTGTTCCCCTGGGACTTACACCGAGCTTTATGCGCTCACTTTCCCGTGTTTCGGTTATAATAGCAATTATATAATTTTTTATGGCGTCGCTTACCTTTATGTCACTGACAGTAGCCGCTGCTTCAAGCAATTCTTCCTTGGTACACACGGAGGAGAGTGATATCATAGATCGGAAGAGCG
>JAQVWU010000225.1 GCA_028709565.1 Eubacteriales bacterium | reverse complement strand
CTTTAATAGTGGTTTTTGCAAATCCAATAGCATCACCAAGATTTTCTAATGTATCTCCGTGAATCTCCCTTAATCGCTGTATATTTCTTCCCAATAGGTTATTATCTTTCATCTATATTCATCTCCGACTCATGTACTAATTATATAGCTGATATTTGATTTCTTCTATCAGATATAAAAACAACCGGAAATCCCGGTTAAAAGCCTAACCCCCTTTTTTGAGCCTTAACCCCCTTAGAAAGCCTTCAAAATAGGGTAATTAAATTGTATCGTTTTCGTAGTGATTATATCAGGTTTTATCATCAAAATTCGGCGTCGGAAACTCCGGATTTCGTACGGGAGCAAAATCAGGATATACCGATACCGTTCCCTTCGGGACATTCAAAAAAGAAACCTTTGAGAAATATGGCAAATATGATGAACGGCTTGTCAGAAATCAGGATTATGAACTCAATTATCGGATACGAAAAGAAGGCGGCAAGATATATCTGAATTCTGAAATACAGCTTTATTATTATTGCAGGAACAATATGGTTGGAATTATAAAACATAGTTTTTTAAACGGTAAGTGGAATATTATAACCATGGAATTATGTCCCGGTTCAATGGGTCTGAGGCATTTTATTCCGCTGCTGTTTATTTTATCATTGTTTATATTGCCGATTTTGTCCATACTGTACAAGCCGGTATTATATTTATTTCTGACAGAGCTGATGTTGTACGGTTCGTTGGACATTTCATTTTCGGCATTTGACAACAAAACCGAATACCGCAATCACTTTTTATTTAAAACGATTATGTTTCCGTTATATCACATCACCTACGGTATAGGTTCGCTGGCAGGCATATTTATGATGTTCTTGAAGGCTATAAATAATATCTGGAGGAGTATATATGTCTCTGTACCAAAAAATATTGAATAAAGAAACGAATATCGCCATTGTCGGACTCGGTTATGTAGGTATAACGCTTGCCGTCGCTTTCGCCGAAAAGGCACATGTTATCGGATACGATATTGATGAGCGTAAAATCATGTTATATAAATCAGGTGTCGACCCCACAGACGAAGTCGGCAATGAGGCAATAAAAAACACGGATATAAGATTTACATACGAACCGGATGAGTTGAAAAAAGCGTGTTTTTTTATTATAACGGTACCCACACCGTTAACCCGTAATAAAAAACCCGATTTGACCTGTATAATCAACGCGAGCACCACGGTTGCAAAGCATATGCCAAAGGGCTCTGTCATTGTATATGAATCCACCGTTTACCCCGGTGCAACCGAATCGGTCTGTATCCCGGTACTTGAAAAAGAATCCGGTTTAAAATGCGGCGTTGATTTCAACGTCGGTTATTCACCGGAACGCATTAATCCCGGCGACAGGATAAACAGGCTTGAATCAATCGTTAAAATTGTATCGGCGACGGATGCGGATACACTCGCTGAGATAAAAGACATATACAATATGATTATAAATGCAGGGACTTACGCTGTATCGAATATAATGACAGCGGAAGCCGTTAAGGACATGGAAAACACACAGCGCGATTTTAACATTGCGTTAATGAACGATTTTGCCATGATATTGAACCTCATGCATATAGACACCAATGAAGCGGCGGACGCCATGGATACTAAATGGAACGCCCTTGGGTTTCGTCCCGGACTGGTAGGAGGGCATTGTATCGGCATCGATTCCCATTATTTCATGTACGAAGCGGCGAGATTGGGTTATCAAAGTCAGCTTATGTCCATAAGCCGTCAAATAAATGACTATATGGGGTATTATATCGCCGATACAGCCATGCTGCAAATGACAGCGGCGCTAAGAATCATACGCGGGGCGAAAGCAGCTGTTTTGGGTGTAACCTTCAAGGAAAACTGTCCGGATATACGCAACAGCAGGGTTTTCGATATTATATTTCGCCTGAAGTCACATGCTATAGACGTGGATGTCGTCGACCCGCGGGCGAATCCGGCGGAGGTAAGAAAAGTATATGATATTGAACTTAAGGCATTAGACGATATAAATAATGTCGATTGTGTTATCTTTGCCGTATCGCACGACGAATTCAGAGAGATCTCCGTTGATCGGTTGGATAAGCTTTTCCGTGTTTGCAACAATGATAATAAAATTATAATCGATGTAAAAGGAATACTGGACAAGACAACACTCAACCGGCTGGGATACAGATTATGGAGATTATAATGTGAAGATACTCCATATAAATTCATATTATTACGGAAGTCCGTTCTATAAAAATCTTTATGATTATCAGCAATCACAGGGGTTTGATATCCGTGTTTATGTTCCGGTTCCGGTAAACCCCGAACTGACTTCAATTTGTGATAATTATGCGGTAGTCTCTCATAACCATAAAAAATCCGACAGACTGTTTTTCTATCCGAAACACAAAAAAATTCTTTCGGACGCGGAAAAACTGTTTTATGACAGCAAATTCAATATCATCCACGCCCATTCTCTGTTCTCGAACGGATATATCGCTCTGAGTTTTTTTGAAAAACATAATATTCCGTATATTGTAACCGTACGCAATACGGATGTCAATTTATTTTTTAAATATATGATATATCTGCGTCCGCTGGGACTGAGAATTCTGAAATCGGCAGGAAAAATAATATTTTTATCCGCTCCGTATAAAAATACGGTAATTGATAATTTTATACCGGAGCCGATGAAATCCGATATTGCGTTAAAATCGGTTATCATTCCCAACGGAATAGATAATGCCTGGCTGGCTAACCGGCCGGAAACTAAAATTCTTAATTTATCGCATATAAATATCGTATATGCGGGAGTTATAAATAATAACAAAAACTGTATAACCACCGCGCACGCATGCCTGCGGCTGATAAAAGCAGGATATGCGGTTAATTTCAATATTATAGGTCAGGTTCAAAGTAAATCATGTTATAGCCGACTTTTAAATTTTGCTTTTGTTAAATATCATAATAAAATGTCAAAAGAAGAACTGATGCGGTTCTATAAAGATCAGGATATCTTTACTATGCCGTCAATTCACGAAAGTTTTGGTTTGGTATACGCCGAGGCATTGTCACAGGGACTGCCAGTAATATATACGCGGGGACAAGGCTTTGATAAACAATTTACCGAGGGATATATAGGTTATGCCGTAAACCCCAAAAGTGCCCCGGAAATAGAAAAAGCGGTGCTTCGTATTCTTAATGAGTATGATATACTGAGCAATAACGCCCTTGAGGCATGTAAAATATTTTCATGGGCAATCATTCATACCGAATATTGCAGGATTTACAGCGAAATTTCCGGTATAAAGCTTTAATACGGGAGTGATTTATATTAACGATTACACCGTTTATGACAACAGCCTGTTTACTTATTTTATCCGTAAATATAATAAAAACATGTCTTTTACGCTCAGCAGGCATATTTTTATAAACGAATACCTGTTTGAATTCAGTAAACAAACCGATTTTATTTATTATGTATATGGCAACCGCGCTATATGTATTATCGGTTTATGTGTGGATTCGCTTGGCGGATCCGTACCGGAAATAATTAAAGATTTCGTTGAAAAATATCACTCGTTTTATGATTTCCTGAATCTCGAAAGCCGCCTGGCAGGCAAATATGCGGCGGTATTCTTTGCGGATAAAAATGATTTTATAATCACCGGAGACGCCACATGCAGTCTGCAGGTAAATTACCTGACAGATGCAGGGACGGCAATATCCTCTTCTGCCAATTTGATCGCGCAGTATTATAAACTCGGCTATTGGGATACCGCATTGGCGATACGCGCTAAATCCGATATATCCCAGGCGATGCCCAACGATATAACGCTGTATAAAAACATAAAACAACTGCTTCCCAATCACTGTTTTTCCGTGTCGGAAAGAACGGCAGCCCGGTTTGAATATATCGCGGATCGCTCCCCGCTGGGCATGGAGGATTGTGCCGCGGCTACCGTCGGTCCGGTTATAAATATAATCAAGAGTTATATGCATAAATATGATATTGTCTGTCCGCTGACCGGGGGATATGACAGCCGCGTTGTGCTGGCCTTTTTAATGACGCAGTTGCCGCACATTCCGTGTTATACCCTGAAACACAAGCACAAAGCCGATGACTCCGAGCTTTCCATACCGAAAGATTTAACGGCAATGTTATCGCTTCCCTATTTGCAGTATGACGACATTACCGCTCCGGACACATTAATAAACACATTTGACCTGTGCCTGGGCAGAAATATGTATTCAATAGAAACGCTGTCCATCGCATATACAATCTTGACAAATCTCAGAGGTAAAGCCATTATAAACGGCGATATCATAGGGCAGATAGGAAAGAGTTCGCTGCACCGCAACCTGCCCCTTTCATGGGCGACAACATCGTATTTTATGTGTAAACTGCATAATTACAGCCGGTATGCCGGAAACGAACTGAAAAAATGGATATACTCCGCGCGTCACTCAAAAACGATGTCAATCTATGATTTATTCTCGCTTGAAATAAGGCAGGGACGCTGGGCAGCTCAGGAAAATATTATCTATAATATTATCGGAGTTCCTTATTTGAATATCTTCAACTGCCGCGATATTATTTCATTGTGGACGCGAACGGCCAGAAAAGAAAGGCAAAAGGCTTTGCTGCATAAGGAAATTCTGCGCCGCCTGAATGGGCAAATGCTGAGCGTTCCCTTCGGCGCGGATAATAATATTCTCTTCAGAATCGCGCGATCAAATGCGCTTCTTTTTTATATGGCGGTATATATAAAATATTTTGCAGGGGGGTTACGCGGATGGAATTCGGCGCAAAACAGATAATCATTACGGCGGACGATTACGGGATGACTGAACCGGTCAACATCGCCATACGCGAAGGGATTGAAGCCGGACTGATAACCGCCGCCAATGTGATGGTGAATATGGACGCATGCGATGAAATTGCGGACCTCAAATCCGAATTTCCCTCGGTATCAATAGGGATACACTGGAACCTGACAGCGGGGAAACCCATTTCAGACCGCACAGAAATAAAGACTTTAACTGATTCTGACGGTAATTTCTACACATATCCCACATTCAGAAAAAGATACCGGCAGAATCTGATAAAGAACACGGATATTACGGCGGAACTTGACGCACAGTATAACAAGTTTTATACACTGTGCGGCAAACCCGATTATTGGAACACACATCAAAACATACACATGGATTTTCGTATATTCGGATTGTTTGTCAAAAATGCGGCGGGGCTGGGCATTCTGAAAATGCGAAACCATCAAAGAATTTATGTGCCGCCAAAAAACGGCAGACAAACCCAATCATATATATGGAGACTGAGCGAACCGGCAAAAACGTTCATTATCGCCGGATGGATGAGATTTGCCGCTAAACATAACATGCGGTATCCCGACGGTATGATATTAAACCTGAATGCGCAAGACATTGACGACATCGCCTATACGATGAAAAATCTCGTGTGGACAAAAGGGGATAAC
>JAQVWU010000224.1 GCA_028709565.1 Eubacteriales bacterium | reverse complement strand
ACACTGCAGGCGCTGTCATGGGGAGTTACAAACGATGAAACCTCAATCTCACCGATACAGCATTCAAAGCAGGGCGGATGTATACTCATGCAGTCGGGTATGCAGTTTATTGAGACCGCCGACGGGGCGGCGATATGAACCGGTATGCCGAACTTTCTGACAATAACCTCCAGTCCGCGTGTATGATCGGTATGTTCATGTGTGACAAATATTGCCGATATCTTTTCCAGCGAGCCCCCGACGGACATCAGCGCCCTCTGGGTTGCTCTCGCGCTCATACCGGCGTCAATCAATATCGATTGGTTGCCGTAACGTATATAAACACAGTTGCCTTTGGAGCCCGAAAACAGCGTAAAAGCCTCCGTGTGTTCGTCAGGTGCCGAAACACTGAATATTTCCATATGTTATTTCTCTGCTATTTCTGTTTTATTTTATATTTAATATATCGTCTTGTTCATCTTGTTCATCTTGTTCAATTGATACCGGCAAAAAAGGCCAGGTATACAAGGTCAACGGCGAAGGTAATCAATAAAGGTATAATGGCATAAAGCAGCATACGTGCGATTTTTCTGCGTTTTGCGTCATTGTCAAGATATCGGGTCTTCTTCTCCCGGTCCCATTCCTCCGGCAGCATATCATATTCCGGGGGTTCGGTATCAATGCCCCGGTTCAGGATAATAAAGGCAATAATCAGAGCCAGCAGCAATCCTAAATAAATCATTACGATCGCTTTGAGTTCCAGCCGGCAGCCGGCGGCGTAAATGCCGAAGATTACCATAAAGGACAGCGCGAGCAATAACAGCCGCCGCAGTTTTTTCTTTCTGTTTGTCCCGTTTATTGATTTTTCCGTATTGTATGTTTTGTTAATTTTCATGTTGAATTTCACATGCTCCGTCGGCGCGGACGCTCAGTACCGCGCATGAACCCCCGCCAAACACCGCGTCCATCCCCGTCCTGAAGGAATCAACACAGGCAGACGGAACAAAGGCCTGTATTGTACCGGCAAAACCCCCGCCGTGAACACGCGCCGCCCATTTTTCCGCGCATCCCGAAAGTATGTTTTCGGCTATGCATAACGCGAGCGACAATCCCTGTTCACCGACATTTTTAACGGTATATACATTTTGAAGCCAGCGGAAGCTGGACAGACCGGACTCGGTGACCCCGTCAAGGAAGGTTTCCGTATCTCCCTGTCTGAGCGCATCGGTCTGGCGGGCAACACGATCGTTTTCGGAAATGAAGTGGACAGCGCGCAGCAGAGCGCGGTCTCCGAATTCCGACCTCAGCGCCGGCGTGGAAGCAATTACCACGGGTAATGTCAGCCCGCGCAGCGTTTCCCTGCCGAAATATGAGGCTATCGCCTTCATTTCCGCGGGAATGGACGCGTAATCCTCATTGAGGTCGGCATGGCTGCCGCCGGTATTTATGATACACAGACTGTAGCCGGCCTGAGACAGATCGAAATCCATTTTTTCAATCACCGGTTTTGCCGGCTCGAGGAAATCTATCGCCACAAATCCCCCCACCGCGCAGGCCGTCTGGTCCATCAGCCCGCAGGGCTTGCCGAAGAAGACATTCTCGGCATACTGGGCGATTTTCGCGATTTCGGGAGCCGGAATTAAACCGTCGTTAAAACAATTGTTCAGTATGTTTCCGACCATAACCTCAAAGGCTGCCGATGATGACAGGCCGGAACCCTTGAGCACATCCGAAACGGTATACGCGTCAAAGCCGCCGTAGTTATAGCCGTTGTTTTTGAAACCGGCGCACATACCGGCAATCAGCGCCGATGAATCGAACTTTTCGGCATTTTCAGGTTCGATAGCGGACAGAGAGACGATATCCTCCGGAAAGCCTTCGCTTTGTATCCTGATTATATCGCTGTCGTTCGGCGCTGCAACGGCAATAATATCAACGTTTACCGCGGCGGCAATCACCCGCCCGTGATTATGGTCGGTATGATTTCCCGAAATTTCGCTCCTCCCGGGAACGGAAAATAACCGCACGTCACGCCCGGTTCCGTATAACCGGGCAAAGGAGCGGAGCGCTTCGGTATATCGCCCGCGCTGAAATTCAAGCGAGGGGGCACCGTAAACAGCCGTAAGTCTTTTATCATATTCTCCGGCGGCAAGGGCGGCTTCCGTACGGTATACATTCATGGATTTTTTCTCCCGTCATAAAAATAATTATTCCTATTATAGCAGTTTTTTTGCTGTTGTACAATACGTTTAAATTATATTTGTGTTAAAAGATAAATAAACCGTGCTTCAACCGTCATCTGCAATTCACATGTTAAATTCCGCCGAATAATATAATAGCAGACCGCGTTATGCCGGTTTTCATACCCGATTACGATTAATTGATTAATTGATTAATTGATTAATTGATAACTTTAAACCCGAAAGGAAATAAACAAATATGAATATAGGATTCCCGCGCGCCCGTGCGGGTGAAAATGCTCCGGACCCGATAAAACTGGAAATAACGGTCCAGCCTGTTGAAAACAACGCGCCTGATCAAAAAGAACAAAAAGAACCAATAGATTTAGATTGCGAAAAAGACGGCAATAAAAACCACGGGCATGATTATGAATACGACGAAAAACACAAAACCGTCAAATTCTGCAGCGAAGATTATTGCACATCAAATGTCATCACCGTAAAAAGCTGTGACGACCTGGTTTGCCATGACCTCGGTAATTATCATTTCAAGCAAAACGGGTTCATTCTTGAGCTGTCTATAACGCTTAAGGATGTATGTCCGGGACGGCGTACAGCGCTTGCCGTGATTCTTTATGAGCTTGATAAATGCGGCAGGGAATATATCCGCGGATTCAAAACCGTTCTGGTGCCCGCTACAGGCAAGTGCGTATGCGATGACATATGCGTTAAATGCCTGCGTTTCGTATTACCCGACTCGCTCGACATAAGCGAAGACTGTAATCCCTGCGGTCCCCGCAGATTCGTCGTGCGCTATACCGCAAATTACGTAGACAGCGATTTTTCGGAGTGCGGATGCATTCAAAAGGATAAGTACCCGGTACCGATACCGGAATCAGAACCTGAGTCAGAACCTGAAGCGGAATAACTTCTCCGCAAAAAATCACCGGGACGGCACCGCCGGCTTTCCGGTGATTTTTATTACAGGTTATCTTCTCCCCAGCCTGATAATCAGAACCGATATATCGGCGGGACTGACTCCGGAAATGCGTGACGCCTGACCCAGGCTGCGCGGACGGATTTTATTCAGCTTCTGACGCGCCTCGATACGTATACCCGGTATGTCTTCATAATCGATATCGTCGGGAATCAGCCGTTCCTCCATCTTACGGAAACGTTCCGCCTCCGCCTTCTGACGTTTTATATAACCCTCATATTTAATGGCGATCTGGGCTGCTTCTTCTGTTTTGGAATCAATCGCAGGGCGTTCGGTATCAATCGGTGCCAGTTTTGCGTAATCAAGCTCCGGCCGGCGTATGAGTTCGGCTAATTTGACGCCGGTATTCAGCAGGGCGGTATTATATCTGCCGAGCAGCGCGTTTACCTCTTCGCGGGGGGGAATAACGGTGCTTTCGGCGCGCGCAATCTCCGCCTCAACCAGGGCGAATCCGGCCCGGCGCCGGTCATAACGTTCCTTCTGCAGCAAACCGACCCGATAACCGTAGTCGGACAGGCGTTCGGCGGCATTGTCCTGGCGCAGAAGCAGACGGTATTCCGACCGTGAAGTCATAACCCGATAGGGTTCGTTTGTTCCCTTTGTAATAAGGTCATCAATGAGCATACCGATATAGGAGGTATCGCGTGTAAGTATCAGCGGCTCTTCCCCCCGGATTTTCAAAACCGCGTTGACGCCGGCTATGAGCCCCTGCGCCGCCGCTTCTTCGTAACCCGAGGTTCCGTTGAACTGACCCGCGCCGTATAATCCGCCGATTGTTTTAAACTCCAGGGTGGGCATGAGCTGTGTCGGGTCGATACAATCATATTCAATGGCGTATGCGGGACGCATTATCTGCGCGTCGGCAAAACCCGGCAATGTTTGCAGCATTTTGAGCTGAACGTCCTCGGGCATTGACGAACTGAAACCCTGAATATACATTTCCTTTGTATGTGCGCCCATCGGCTCAACGAACAGCTGATGGCGTTCCTTGTCGGCAAACCTTACCACTTTATCTTCGATACACGGACAGTACCGCGGTCCCGTACCCTCGATTTTACCCGAAAAAAGCGGGGACCGGTGCAGATTGGCGCGGATTAAATCATGGGTTTCTTTTGTTGTATACAGGATATGACACGGGGTCTGACGGCGGGCATTCAGCTCGGTACGGTCTGTCAAATCGGAATAGGGTATTATCGTATCGTCTCCGTTTTGTATGTCAAACAGACTGAAATCTATGGTGTCGGCGTGAACCCTCGGCGGTGTCCCCGTCTTAAAGCGCATAAGGGATATCCCCTCGCGTTTAAGCGCTTTGTCAAGCCCGGAGGCGGGCAGCATGCCGTCCGGTCCGGACGGATAATCGATTTCGCCGATAACAATGTGACCGCGCAAAAAGGTTCCGGTACAGATTATGGCGGCCTGTACCGACCACAGCGCGCCGAGTTTTGCTATGACCCCCCTCAGCTGCCCGTTCTCAACGGTAAAATCGGTTATCTCCGCCTGTATAAGACTGAGGTTCTTTTGATTTTCTAGGGTTTGTTTTATAATGCTTGTATAAAGTGCCCGGTCGGCCTGAACCCGTTTCGAATGAACGGCAGGTCCTTTTCCGAGATTGAGCGTGCGGCTCTGCAGCGTTGCTTTGTCGGCGGCAAACCCCATTTCCCCGCCCAGGGCATCAATCTCATAGACAAGATGCCCTTTGCCGGTCCCCCCAATAGCCGGATTGCAGGGCAGGTTGGCGACGGCGTCAAGGTTGATGGTAAAGAGCAGGGTGCGCAGTCCCAGACGGGCAGCGGCAAGCGCAGCTTCCGCCCCGGCATGACCTGCGCCGATTACCGCCACGTCAGCTTCGCCGGCGAAATGAACGCCGCCATGTATGTTTTCGGTTTCCATATATCAGATTAGCTCCGGTTTTAATAAGATTTGTGCAAGCGAAAGACTTCGGCTGCGCCGCGGTATTATTTTTCGGGATCCAACAGCGGGAGATATACCCGGAAATAGTCGGCACCCGACCACACCGTCATCACGGTCATAACAGCCGTTGTCACATATGAAAAGAAAAAATACGTGTCAAGGGGCAGAAGTCCCTCGAGCAGTATCGTTAAAATGCACAGCATCTGGGTAACCGTCTTAATTTTCCCGAGCATTCCGGCCGCGATTACCACCCCCTGCTTCTGCGATGCGATCATGCGCAGGGACGTGACAGCCGTTTCGCGTAAAATAACTATAAAAACCGCCCATACAAACACCGAAATAAACAGCTTTTCTTCGGAAAAGCGCACCATTATCGCCAGCATCGCCCCGAAAACCAACATTTTATCGGCAAGGGGATCAAGAAATTTCCCGAAATCGGTGAT